>CAYNEU010000458.1:0-3180 GCA_964396275.1 uncultured archaeon
TTGATCTAGAACTTTTATTTAATCATTAAAGAACCTCTTTTTAATAGCATCTACAACTTCTTGAGTTCGGGTGACTATTGGAACGTGTCCTGCATCCTTAATTACAACCAATTCTGCATTAGAGAGTGTCTTTTCTAGATAATGAGAATTTTCTATTATATGTTCTCCATCTTTATCACCATATACAATAAGCGTTGGAATCTGTATTTTATGTAATACATAATCAATTTCTCCTTCTGCAGTTAATTCAAGAACTCTAACAGCTACTTCAGCATTAGGCCGAAGGCATATATAAACACCCATTCGTTTCATATGTTCTATATTGGGTTCTGGCATGATAGATTCAATAAAAGCTTCTATTGCTCCGTGGTGATCAGATTTTATGAAATTGATGAACTGCTTTCTATTTTCATCTATAGGTTTAGCATTGGGTAAGTTTGTGTCAATTAATATAAGCCCCTTAAAACGTTCTGGTTGTTGTAGTGCAGCTAACAAAGCTACAGCTCCGCCAAAAGATTCTCCTCCTAAATAACATTTCTCAATTCCTAGTTTATCCATAATAGTGAACAAATCATTAACATAAGATTGTTTTGAGATAGTCGTAGGAGGTACAGGACTTTCCCCTGAACCGCGATGATCATAACCAACACATCGCATTTTTGTACTTAATTCTTCAAAAACAAACATCCAAACACGCCAATCAGCAACAAAACCACTGATACCAAGAAATGTTTCTTCCCCAGAGCCAAAAGAAACAGTATTCATTTTAATTCCGTTAATATCTATAAATATATTATATAACCAACTTTTTATATTATTTTTTTATTGAGAAGATAAAAGAATGAGTCCTAAAAACATTAGTGATATTTAATTTGTAAAGAATAACAAATACTATCCCTTTTTTCTTTTTCTAAGCATCTCTATAAAACTTTCTATTTGATTGAGAACTTGTGTTTCATTCATCTTCCGCGGGTCGTTCATATCACTTGTAATAACAAGAGAAGGAATATCTGCTTCATCCATTAATTTACGTTTTAAATCATACATCCCACACGCATTTGGGCGACATGAGAGATTATCATGCATTAAAACACCATCGATATTCCAAGCTTTCACTGTTTGTTTGAGTTTTTCGAATCTTGTTTTAAGATCGTAAATATACCAGAAACTCAACATTAATTCAGCCATTGATTCTACGGGGTTATTAATTACCATTTCCTTTGTAACATCTGGATTTGTATATTTACTAAACGCATAAACATAAGTTTCATAGACTATAATGGCGTTCCATCGCTCTAAATTTGAAAAGAAACGAAGGTTATACCAGTAAGGGATTCCCATAAAAGCCAGCCTATAATCTTCCTTTTCTAAAGCCCCAATACCGTTATCTACGCGTTCTTTTGCTTCTGTATACATCTTCTTATATAATCTAATCGGAGATTTCAACCCAGGCATAGTGAATAACGGAAATAAACCTCCAAATGTGTCTCTTGTAGAAACAGGACAAGGGATATTTTTTCTTAATTCAAAAACATCTTGCCATACTTTTCCAAGTTCATAAGAATTAAGAGCTATTTCTTTTCCTTTTTCTAGATCATATTCATTTCCAGTGATTTCAGTAATGAAATCTAGTAGTTCCCAAAGCTGTTCTTTTATGTATTTTTTGAAGTATTCACGTTGCCTATTGGTTGTATTACTTACTACATGAGGTACATCAATCGTAAAATGAGGTACATTTAATCTTTCTGCCTGTACTTGGAACCAATTAACATGAGTATCACAAATAACATCACTAGATAGCATGAAAGTTGGCTTTCTTGTTCCTCCTACACTCATATCAGCATTATTTAATACAGCACCAACATTTGTTTTGAAATATGAACAAAGATCATAAGAATACCCTTCATCTTCTGCTAATTCTATAAAATGTTGAGATTTTTTTAAAGCTGCTGATATTGTAGCTGAATTTTCTGGTAACATCGGTTGTACGTCCATAGTATATAATAGTTCCACAGGTGTCCCTGCTGTTGCCCAAGCAGTAGGTTTACCATCCCTGTGAGCTTGTTCAATTGCTAAAAAATGCCTTCCCATCTCATTCTTTAACTTATTTGTTGCATTTAACATCTTACCACTTTTTTTTACTTTTGACAATTTTCCTTACACCCTCTAAATTATTTCTGCAAATGCTTCAAATCTCGTTGCTAATTGTTTATATGATTCTCTATTATATTCCATTTCAACAAATAAATATGGAATTTCTAATTCTTTAAATTTTTTACTAAAATATGGATGTGAATATAGGATTGGTTCGCAAAATTTTTGAGCAATATTTATGACACCATCAACATTATATTTTTTCGCCAAGAACTTAAGTGTTTCAAACCTTTTGTACGAAGGAAATTTGGTAGAATATATAGGCTTATTTAAATGATATTTGGCTAAAGCACTAATAGGGTCTTCAGTTTCATCTACATTATCCCAAAAATATTTAGTTCCGATACATAAATCATCTATTATAATTTGAAATCCGAGACTTTCAAGAAATCTAATAAACTCTGTATCATCTATTACTGAACCTGTTAACAAAACTTTCTTTAACTTTTTATCCAAATGTAGTTTATTTGTCTTTAAATCCTTAAGTTTCGATTCCAGCATGGCGAAAGCTTCATTTTTTTCCATTTGCTGTACTCCTTTAACTAATGCATGAAATTCAGAACCTTTTAAAATCATTTTTACTCTATATTCTGAAATTTCTCTCAATAAATCCCTGATTTGGTTCATCTTTTTGATAGCTTTACTTATTTTCTCGGAGGTAATATTTATATTAAACTTATCTTCTAACTGAGAAATCAATTCTTTCATATCATCAATAAAAAATTTTAAAGCTATTTCATTTCGTTTCAATGGGACATTCAGAAAGAATAAAAATGGTAAATCTACACATTCTAACCATATATCGAATTCACGGTTAGTGCAATCACACCCGTGAGAAGTGATTATACCCTGGAAATCATCTTTAAACCCTTCTAGAGCTTGTTGAAGTATATTCCTTGCCCAAACACAATGATTTGGGGGTACATGTTCATTTGCTTTATCTATTCCTATTGTTGGATTTCCAAAAAGTCGAATTGGGGTCATGTCACCAGCAAGAATAATCTCTTCAATTTCTGGAGTTTCCAC
>CAYNEU010000459.1:0-6721 GCA_964396275.1 uncultured archaeon
AAAACATTGGGCACAAAAACCTTCTAAAACAAACCATCAAAAGGATTTTATTTTAGTAAATGATAAGTCAAAATGTTTTGCAGTTTTGAATCGAGGATTACCAGAATATGAAGCAATTATGGATGAAGATGGGACAATTAAAATAGCAATAACACTTCTTCGCTGTATTGAATGGCTTTCAAGACATAATATAGATTCTAGAAGAAATGATGCAGGACCAAGTATCAATACTCCAGAAGCCCAATGTCTTGGACATCATGAATTTGATTTATCGTTAATAATTGATGAATATAAATCCAATTGGTGGGACTCAGAAATTCATATTAAAGGAAAAGAGTTTAATTGTCCATTGAAACCAATATTTCCTCTAATGTTAAAATCAACTCTGAGGAGTTCAGAAATATTAATATTGTCACGAAATGGTATATTGTCAGATTTTAATAAAATATCAGAGAAAAATTTGGACTCTTTTCTGCCAAATGAATTAAGTTTTTTAGAAATAGATAACAAGAGTATCATTTTAAGTGCTATGAAAAAAGCAGAAAAGGGAGATTATCTAATTGTTCGAGTTTACAATATATCTCCTTCCTTACAAAAAGCTAAATTGAATTTTTATAAAGAAATTTCGATAAAAAAAGCTGAGATTGTAAATTTTCTTGAAGAGCAGCCTAAAAATGAAATTAAAGCAAAAATAAATAATTATATTAAAAATTCACTTGAAATAACAGTGGAACCACATGTAATTGTTACGTTTAAAATAGAGTGTGAACTATCGGAGTGAATTATTTATGGAAAATTCTAAAATTGATTTTGATGTTTTTATTATAGGAGCTGGTCCTGGGGGTTCCATCGCAGGAAAAGTTGCCGCTGAAAATGGCTATAAGACATGCATTATTGAAAAAGATGTGATTGGAGATAAAGGGCGATATAAAGCATGTGGTGGTGCTATAGCTTGGGAGTTGATAGAAGAGATAGATTATCCAGAAGATAAAATAAGCCGTACTTTTGAATCCTTGGAGCTACATCATGTTGATGGGGATAGATTTTCTAAAAAAGGAAAAGGGGTAACTATATGGCGAAATACATTTGATAAATTTCTAAGTGATATGGCAGTGGATAGTGGTGCAATTCTGAAAGAAAGTGAACCTTTAATTAAGATTGAAAAAACTAATAGTTTTTATAGAGTTAGCACCAAAAAGGGAAATTATATTGTTAAATACGTAATTGCTTCTGATGGAGCAACCTCTCCAACTCTGAAATTATTAGGATGGCCATATTTCAAAAAAGAAAATTTAATTTTAACAATTACTAAAGAAATGAAAACCTCTAAAGAATTTATTAATAAAATGTTAGGTAGTGAGGCAGTTCATGCATTTTTTGGCATAAAAAATCTTATTCCTATTGGTTATGCATGGTTATTTCCAAAAGCTGAAACAATTACAGTAGGATGGGGTAACCAAATAAACTTAGTTAAAAATTCTAGGGATGAATTTAAAAAATTTGAAAATCTCCCTTTTGTCAAAAATGCTCTAAAAGATTCTGAATTGAATATATTCAAAGCCCATCTCATTCCAGTAGGTTTGCGACCTAAACTCTATGAGGACAATGTATTCGCAGTAGGTGATGCTGGTGGAATAGTAGATCCTATAAGTGGAAAAGGAATTCCTTATGCAATGATGAGTGGTCAAATTGCAATTGAAACTATTAAGACTTGCGAGAAAAGGGATAAATTGGATAAACTTGGTATGTATTATGAGAAAAACTTAGATAAAAAATTTCTCCGTGTTCTTAAAGCTAAACGAATAGCTCGGGATCAAATATTCAAAAATGATGAGAATTTAAAAAAATTCTTAAAACTATGGGAGAAACATCGTTCATCTTATATAATCTCAAATAAAATGCTCTAAATGTTTTTATTTCTATTATAATAATCATATTGCTTTAACCCTTTTAACTTTATATTAGTTAGTTTTTGAAATATCCTTTTCCGATCAATTTTCTGAATTTCTTTGATAAGTTCATTCATAAAAATCTAACCAGATAGAATTAATTAACTCAAATAATTTAATACAATTTCAATTTCTCTAATTGTTAAGAGTATTGAAAATCTGAAATTCCTTTTATTTTGCCAAATTAAATGTAGTATACTGATTATAAAAATACATTTATTAGCAGAAAGTTGTGATTTACAATGAAATTTACTGAATATTCAAAGAAATATATTCCTAAAATAAATAATGCAATTGAAATGATTTATGATCGAAAATTAGAGAGTGTACAAAATCCTTTTTTGAAAGACTACTATTCAGAATTAAAAAACTACTTCTTGTCAGGGGGAAAAAGAATCCGACCGTTATTATGTATTGCTACTTTTAATGCTTTCAATCAAAAACCAGATGATAAAATTGTTCTACCTAGCATTGGAGTAGAATTTCTTCATAATGCTTCCTTAATCCATGATGACATCATTGATAAAGATGATTTTAGGAGAGGAAAACCCGCATTTCATTTCAGGTTTCGCAATTATCATCAAAAGTATAATTTAAAAAAAATGATTGATATCGATTTTGGTAATTCAATAGGGATTATTGGCGGTGATTCAGCATTTTTTTTAGGATTAGAAGCATTCTTTTTTAATAAATTTGAAAGTAGTCTTAATCTTAAAGCCATTAATTACTATGAACAAGCTTTTATAGAAATAGCAAATGGTGTTTTAATTGAAACTGATATGGTGAACCAGAGAAATCTGACAATTTCAGATTATATTAAAATGATTTCATTAAAAACAGGAGCATTAATCGAAAAATCTATTTTAATAGGAGCAAATTATGCTAAAGTAGATGAGAAGTTTATGAACGATCTTTCCATTTATGGTACCAATCTTGGTATTATTTTCCAGATAATTGATGATATCTTAGGGACTTTCGGGGATGAAAAAATTACTGGAAAACCAACAGATTCTGATATATTAGAGGGAAAAAAGACATGTTTATTGATTGAAGCATTAAATAAATTAGATCAAAAGGATAAGGTTAGATTAGGAGAACTGATAGAGAATCCACATATAAGAAATGAGGATGTTCAAGAAGTAAAAGATTTATTTCTTAAAGTAGATGTCGCTAATTCATGTAAAGATTTAGCAATGTCATATTTCAATGGAGCTAAACAATCTCTCGATAGGCTATATAGTGAGATCAATCAATCTGAAGCTGAATTCTTTGAAAATTTATTAAATTTTGTACTTGAGAGAAAATTCTGAAAATTTCAGTTCAATATAAAATATGAAAAGACTAAAAATCATAAAAGAATTAATAAGTTCAATAATATTTTTTATCTTTTAATTACACAATTGAGAAAGTTCGTATGTTAGTCGCCATTACCGGAGCCACTGGAATTGATCTATCTATCAGACTTCTAGAAATTCTGAGAGAAAAAGAAATCGAAACAGAATTAATAATTTCAAAAAATGCTGAAAAGGTAATTAGTGTTGAAACTAATTATGAAATCTCTGCTATTCGAAAATTAGCGAATATAAATTATGATGCGAATGATTTATTAGCACCTCCTGCCAGTGGATCTCATAAGGAGGATTTTATGATAGTAATTCCATGTTCAATGAAATCACTATCAGCAATTGCAAATGGTTATGCAAATAATTTGATTAGTAGAGCTGCAGACGTAATGATAAAAGAAAAGAGAAAATTAATACTTGTTGTTAGGGAAACTCCTTTCAGTGCTATACATCTTGAAAATATGCTTAAATTAGCAAAAATTGGCGTTATCATTTTACCACCTATCCCCTCTTACTATATTAAACCAAAAACTGTAGAGGAACTTACTGATTTCACTGTAGGCAGGATATTAAACCATGTAGGAATTGAGAGTGGGATAAAAAGATGGGGAGAAGACTACAACAAATAAATATTTTTACTTTTTATATGTTTTTGTTTAAAATAATTAAGCAAATTAAAATCTGAATGATAATTTATGATAAATGTAAATATTAAGGGTATCCACTTAAGTTATTAATTAAACAGACTTCAAAGTTAAATGAAGACACCATAACTTAAAGCAAACAACAAAAGTGATACATTACGAGAGAAGGTAAACCCATTCCGGAAGAAATTGCATTAGAAATATGTAAAGAAATAAGGGAAGAGAATAAGGAAAAAAAGTTCAGTTTTGCTAAAGGACAATGTTGGGGGTGTATGAAATATTCACAAAAGAAGAATGATGTTCGCCATAGATGCATTTTTGGGGATGAGAATAATCGGGGTTGCCATTTAGTTAACAAGATTTTTGATATGAGAGATTAATAACTATTAATAGCTCATTGGTTCATCCATTGATACAATTCGCCCATTAAAACTCTTTTATCTTTATCATTTTTGAGT
Source organism: uncultured archaeon (assembly GCA_964396275.1). Lineage (GTDB taxonomy): Archaea > Asgardarchaeota > Lokiarchaeia > Sigyniarchaeales > SOKP01 > Loki-b32. The sequence goes on from CAYNEU010000459.1 coordinate 4,395, forward strand.
TTATTAATATTTTCAACATTCATTAGCCACAACGAGGATCTTAACTCTTGTTTCAAAGTTTTTATTTCTTTGATTGTGTTCGACTGAGTATTATTCTTATAATCTTGCCAGGCAGATTTTAAAAATTTAAATGCAAATCCTCCAATATCAGCCCCTAAAACAATTGCTTTGGCGATATCCACACCTGTTCTCAATCCTCCTGTTCCTATTATTAGCTTTTTAGATACTTTTCTAACATTCATTATACTAACTGGTGTTGGAATACCCCATTCACGAAAAGTGTCTGCAATTTTTCGAGTATATGCTTCAAAACTGTCTACATCACGTATTGACTCTATCGCTGCAAAACTTGTACCTCCTGTTCCTCCAACATCAAATCCATCAAATCCTAGTAAATCAAGCTTTAAAGCTAGATCTGTATTAAAACCGGTCCCAACTTCTTTCGCTATGATAGGAATTTTCAGATTTTTTCTAATTTCTTTAAATTTTTCCTCAAAATTTTTATATGATATATTACCTTCACTTTGAACAAGTTCATGTAAAGCATTGAAGTGTATAGCCATGACGTCCGCATTAATCATCTCAATGCATTTCTTAAAATTATCTATATTAAAATTAAGGTCACATAGCTGTCCTATTCCTAAATTTCCTATTATAGGAATATTTGGTGCAATATCACGTACAATTTTAAAAGAATCAACGGTAGAAGGATCTTCTAATCCTATTCTTTGACTACCAACACTCATAATAATTTTTTCTGAATATGCAGCGTTTGCTAAGATGTTATTAATTGCTTTAGAAATTTCATGACCCCCTGTAATTGCTGAAATACATATAGGGGCTGATATTTTTTTTTTAAAGAAATCAACGGAAAGATTAATATCCTCTAACTCATAATCTGGTAATGGATGATGAATTAGATTAACGTCATCAAAATAGTTCTTTATATGTTGCACGTTATGCTCTAAAGGTATTTTTATGTGTTCTATCTTCCTGTTATATAATTTGTTTACAATTTCTCTTTCAAAAGTTGGTTCAATACTCGTACATTCTAAATATTCATTGTTTAAAGCTTTAAGAATATTTTTATTTTTGATTCCATTAATAATTTGAACGGGAATATTAAATTTTATAATTTCTTTGATAGCTTCTAGTTTGCCTTTTATACCACCAGTAACATCTATTTTTTGATCTAATTCTGCCATTTTTAAATTTGTTAAATCGTTAGACTTTAATTTTAAAGCCAACCTTTTGTTTCCATTGTCCTCAATATATATACCATCCTCTTCAATTGCAAATATAACTTTCGAGATTTTATATTTTTGAATCTTCTCACACAATTTTAAAATAATTTGATCTCCAGAAAGAATTGTAAATGAAGAATCCCAACTCAGAAGAATGTCACCATATAGGACTGGTATTATTCCGAGATCAAGCATCTTTTCAATAGGATCTATAGATTTAAAAATAATTTCATTAAAATCTTGTATAAAAATACTTGATGGTTGAACGGAAATTGCTGAACGACCATTATCAAGCATTTTATTTATGATAATGGAATTAAATTCATTCATTGCTTTATGAGTTTTGGAAAGTCCTATAATTTGATTCTTTATGGAGTCATTTAATCCTTGAGAAATTTGATATTTTTTAGCAATCGGATGTCCAAAAGATCCACCTCCATGAATTAAAATGATTGCTTTTTTACTTTCAATAATCTGATTGAGACAACTTTCTAAAATATCTTCCCTAAGAGAAAAAGGCTTGTTTTTATCAGTTAATAAACTTCCACCTAACTTTAACAGAATAATTTCATTTTTGCTTTTCATTAATTTGCACTCATCCAATCATTGTGTTCCAGGCGTCATATCCTTCTTTTTCAATAGCCTTAGCAATCTTTTCTTGTACTTCCTCATTTTCAGCTAAAGAAATAACTAAGCCACCCCGCCCTGTTCCAGTAACTTTAGCCCCTAATGCTCCATTGTTTAGAGCAATATCAACCAATTTATCGTTTATTTCTCCAGAAACCGTGACCTCTTGAAGTAATTTGTGGTTTTGATTCATTAATGCGCCAATTGCAGTACTGTTTCCTTTAAGTAAAGCTTGTTTTGCCTTATCTGCTAATATTTCATATTTCCTAAAAATTTCTTCAAATTTTTCTGGATTTTCCTCCTTTAAACGTCGAACATCAGCAACTACTTCTGTTGTTGATGCAGTTATTCCTGAATTAGCTATAACTAAAGGTATCTTTGTTGGTGATTTCAGAAGATCCATTGTATTTTTGCCCCCATTCAAATTTTTAACGAACCATATCAAACCACCATATG
>CAYNEU010000460.1:0-5493 GCA_964396275.1 uncultured archaeon
ATGAATTAAAGTTAATAATTTAAAAAGTAAGAAAAAAAAAGAGTTAAAAATAAATAAATTTATTTAATTAAGACTCCCGTTTGATCGAAATTCAAAAAAGCACTTATTTTCTCTTTAAGCGGATAAATTCCTTCTTTAAACAATGTGAATAAGAAAATTGCAAAAAAAACAATCGAGCCTAAACCTGGCGCAAAGCCGCTTAAAATATCCACAAAAGAAGACGAAGGATCCCAAGCAAATAATGTATATACAAGAGAAATTCCAGCTATTAAAATTGAAATAAAAGATATTATTGCTGCAGCTTTTCTACTGAGATTTAAATGTATTGGGCCAAGATCAAGTTTGAAATATTTGGGTTGTACGATAATTGATAATATTGTATGACTAATTATTTGCTCTTCGAATTCTACATAAACATTTAGAAATCTTCTCTCGTTCTCTTTTTTCTTCTTTTTGTTTTTTTTAGATTTGAGTGGCATAATAGAAAAAATCATTACTGGGGGATTAACCGCATCCTTCTTAACCTCAATTTTTCCAAAGATTGGATGAACTTCGAAACCGTCTCCAGCAATTTTAAGATCCAGAACTGGAGGTTCTTCCTTAGTGGTTACTATTCTAAATGACGTTTCATAGACAGTTTTACCCTCCTCATCTACAATCTTCAATTCTTTATGCGAAAAATAAACATAAAACAAATAACTTCGTTGTTCCATCATAACTGAATAATACTGAAGCCCCATATTAATCTCATATATAGTTGGTAGGGATTCTTCCGGAGCAACTGTAGAGGGTTCGAGTAGGGATTTAGGTGGCGGAGCACCAAGACCAGCTAACGCATCTGAAGGCGGAGGAGGTGGAGGTGCTGCAGACGAGGGCGTTTTTGAAGGTGGGCTACTAGTAGGTGGAGGTGGAGCACCAGCTCCTGGAGGTGCTGGTGATGGAAATGCTTTCGATCTTTTTTTTGCTTTTGGAGCTTCTCTCATCCTTTGAGACTCTTCCCGCTCCCGATCATCTCTTTTATATAATTTTTCTTCTTCAAATATCTCTTCTTTGTACTTTACTGTATCATCTGCTACCGATTTTAAACTTGCGATATCCTCATCATAATAATCTTCTTCTTCCATCTCATAGACTTCGTCTTTCTTTAATTCCTTATATTCTCGTTTTTCGGTTGGTTTTTCAACTTGCTTCTCTGCTTTCTTTTTCCTTAATAATTTGAGATGTTTTAACTTGGTGGTTTCAGATATTCGTGTATTAGTAACAAAATCTATAAAATAAACATCTATGCGATTCAATTGAGTATCTCCTAAAGACGCCAAAATATCATCTAAAATTATACTAAGTCTTGTGGATTTCTTATAAATCCCTACAAACATGAAATCTATAATCTCTACCGATAATACACATGATTTTTTATCATAGAATATCTTATTAGTTGGAATTTCAAGATTAGAAAGACTTTTCAAAGATTCCAATTTCTAACTTACCTCTTTTTTCCTTTAATTAAGTGGTATTTAATTTTTAATAGTTAATGAATTAACTTTTTATAAGTTTTTATAATGATATTATACCTAATATAGTTATCAACTTCTCAATATTAGATCATAAACATTAATTCAATTAAGGTTCTCAAAATTTTTTTAACTTTATTAATAATTCAAACAAAATACAAATAAATAACAAAAAATAATGTGATAATTTTGCAAGGAAAATATATTCTAACACATGATTTAGGAACATCAGGGAATAAGGCTGCTTTACTCGATTTAAATTTAGAACTTATTTCTCAAACAAAGGAAGATTATCCTTTATATTATCCAAAACCTGGATGGGCAGAACAAAATCCAGAAAATTATTGGGATGCAGTAAAAAAAGCAACTAATACATTAATTCACCAGAGTAATATAAATCCTGATGAAATTTTAACAATAGTCTTTGATTGTCAAATGAATTGCACTATTCCAATAGATAATGAAGGTAATGCTTTAACGAACAGTATTAGCTGGTTAGACACACGAGCAGCTCCATTAACTCGAAAATTTTCAAAAGGATTAATAAAAATCTCTGGTTATGGATTAAAAAATATATTAATGTTTCTCAAAATCACAGGAGGGGCACCTGGATTTAATGGCAAAGATCCTATTTCTCATATTTTATGGTTGAAAGAAAATAAACCAGAAATTTATGAAAAAACATATAAATTTCTAAGTGTGAAAGATTTTATTATTTATCGCTGCACCAAAAAAGCTGTAACTTCAAGAGATTTAAGTCATACATCTTGGATGATGAATAGCAATCCTGGTATCTTTGAATGGTCTGATGAAATTTTAAAAAAATTCAAAATTGATAGAAATAAATTACCTGAAATAAAAAAATCTACTGATATCGCGGGAGAATTGACAATAGAAGCTTCTAAAGAATTAAATCTGAAATCTGGAACTCCTGTGTTTGTGAGTTCTGGCGATTTAACTTCTGCTGCATTAGGGTCAGGTGCAATTATAGATAATAAACTAATTGTATGTTTAGGAACAGCAGATTGGGTAGCTGCTCATACCTCTAAAAGATTAAAAGATATCGCTCATTATGCTGGCAGTATAAGTTCTTCGCAAGAAAATTATTTATGTATTTCAAAGCAAGAAACAGGTGCTACCTGTTTAGATTGGGTTGTACAACAGATGTTTAGAAGCGAGTTGGAAAGATTTAAAGGAAGCACTAAAGAATTATATTTACATTTAGATTCGATTACAGAAAAGGCTGAAGTTGGTTCTAAAAATCTCATTTTTACTCCATGGATGTTTGGGGAAAGGAGCCCAATAAATGATCCAAATGTTAGAGGAGGGTTCTATAATCTAAGTCTTGAACATACGAGGGATAATATTTTAAGGTCGATTTATGAGGGAGTTGCTTTTAATATTAAATGGTCTTTAATCACTATAGAAAAGTTAGTGGGCAAATCTGAAGAGATTAATTGCATTGGAGGAGGTGCAAAATCTGATGTCTGGTGCCAGATTCTAGCAGATGTACTTAAGCGAAACATAGTTCAAATGGAGACTCCCGATTTAGCTGCGGCAAAAGGTTCTGCAATAATCTCAATCGTTGGGCTAAGGCTTTTAAGTAAATTTTCAGATGCTATTCCCATGATTAAAGTCAAAAAAGTCTTTGTACCTAATACTGAAAATGAAGAAATTTACAATAGACTCTTTAAAGAATATATAAATATCTATAAGAGAAATAAAAAGATGTTTAAGAATTTAAATCTCTAAAATAGGTTTTAAACATTGCTAAATCATCTTTAATATCCTTTATTTTTTCTATGATTTTATCATGCCTAATAATTTTTGTAATAGCTTCTTCTACAATTTCAAGATCCTCATATGCCTTAGGGTTCTCATAGGTTTGACTTTCAAAATTTGCCTGCCAAGGTTTTAATTTTGGTGTAGATTCGATACTTCTTAAATTCCAATTAATTTTGTCTTTATACTCCTCGGTTAAAGGTTTTAAATTGGCTTCATCCCATCTTTGAATAACCCATGGAGCATATTCATGCAATTTATCAAAATCAAAATCTAAATCATATCTCCATTCATATTGATGATCCCAATTTCCTACTGCTAAAAAATTTTCATTATCTGATTTATCTGGAGGAAAATAATTCCAAGTATTTCGGTTTATATTCTCATCTCTAAATGGTCTACCCTCAGCATATTGAAAAAAATAACCTACTTTTTCTAAAATATTTTGGTTTTGTAAGCCTTTTTTCATATAAATTTCAATTTGGGTTATATCTATTTTACTCGATATTATTTGTTCTTGAAACATCTTAAAAATTACATTTTTCGCTTCATTTGGATGGCTCTTCCCAGTAAAAATTGGATAATATGTAAAACAAAAATAATCAGAGCCCTCTTCGGGAATCCCCTTATAAATTTCAACCCAACACTCTAAAAGTTTAATAAATACATTAGATTTAATGATATTGATAATTAACAATACATCTGCACTTACTCCTATGATTATAAATATTACGAATAATATTAAACTAAAAAATATAGTTGCAAGAAAATATGAAAGCGCAATGTAGATAAGCAAAGCTCCAGCAATGAAAAAGAAAGCTATTAGAGAATTATACGCTTCGTGCTCCCTATCCTTTTTTGAATGTAATATTGCCGGTGCATTTTTAATAACAACTTCTTTACCAAATTCATTAACAAATTGTTGGAAATCAACTTTATTCCATTCAGAAATAGACATTATAAACCAAATAAAATTGTATTTATTTAAATTTGATTTGATCAGATTAAAATCTTAATATTTTTTAAGTTTTAGTGGAGATTCTTAGATCTTTTCTTTTTTTTTATGAAATGTTTGAATTATTTAAATCAAAAAAATATCGGCTTGACGATGATTAACATAATAAAAAGAAATAGTAATTTTTGGTTCACCCTCGGTGTACCTTTCGGTAGGATTCAATACATATTAAGATAGTTATTATTAACACGCTCCAGACCCAGAATAAAGGATAACCTGGGATAATATTAGATGTATCTATTCGGGCATACCGTGGAACTGAGATGACAGTAAAATTTGCTGTAATCATATCAGGGGGAACGGTAAGGCTAACCTGATAAGTTTCTATATTATTAAATTGGCATACATAGCCTTGAAACCCTAATTCTGAAATATAGGACATAGATATATTAAAAGATGACCCTGAAGTTTCAACATAGAGCTTATTCCAATACATAGCCATAGGATCAACTAAATAAAATTTTGTGTTTTGTTCAATTTCAATAGTAAAATCATTAATTGTAGTGAGTCCGTAAATAGGTATTTCTGTATTATCTGTCATAACTCGAGTAAATTCACTTCTTACTACATTATCAAGAAAGAACCCTGCATCGCAGTTTTTGGCGTATAAATTATCAGCAATCACATCATGTCCAAAGATATAGAACCCGATATGTTGATTTTCACATATAATATTATTCAAATGAGTCTCTTGGAAAAGACTAACAGAATACAATTGAATTCCAATACTGCAGGGTTCAGTGATATGAATATTTGAAAAGCTAAGATTTGCACATCCTATAAAAAGTAATTGTCCATATTTAGATGCATTTACTTGAGTAAAAACCATATTATCAACACCCCAGAATAAGCCTATTGGTTTCCCATTGACAGTGTTACTGCTATCATAATCAGAAAACATCATACCAGGGATAATCCCACAATTGATAAGTTCATTATTATGGATAAATTCTACCATTTCTGCTATCATCCCAATTGAACAATTTTCAATACAACAATCTTCAATAACAGAATTATCGCCCGATCTGACCCTGATACCGATTCCACCATAGTTAACAGGGTCGTTTATAACTATTGGGACTGTTATTGAAACCCACTGGCAATTTGAGATATAGCAATTTGAGATATTTACTATGACATGGGGCCACCTACTGTAAATCCCTATACTGCAATCAGTAATTTCAA
>CAYNEU010000461.1:0-2717 GCA_964396275.1 uncultured archaeon
CTATGATATGAAAACTATATTCTAGACTTTAACTTAACCTGCTTTTTTCGGGAATTATGATCGATATTGAAACAGCATTGGCTCAGAAAACTGAACTACTCTGTAAAGGATTATATTTAGATAATGAATTAATTCCTCAGTATAGAGAACAGGGAATTGAAATTGATTTTGGACGAAAAGGTGGAGCTGGACCATCTGGAGGGAGATATTTTCTATTAGAAGACGAGCATACTTTAGTAAATGTGGCACTATGGAGCAATCCTAACAAAACTGAATTATTTTTAAAAGAGAATAAAAGAGGTTTCTTCGAAGTTAATAATGAAAAGACCAAAAAAAACTTTGGAAAATTAAAGTTAATTCAAAATCCACAATTCTACAATCCCGAATTTAAGACTTCAGATGGAATTCCAATGAAAAAAATAGCTCTGGTTCATGGAATAGACTGTTTAGCAAGTACGATATACCAAAAATGTGTATATTGGGCGTGTGGAGAAGCATGTACATTTTGTGGGATCGAAGTAAGTTTGCAAAATAACACAACTATAGAAGAAAAAACTGCTGATCAGATGTCAGAAGTTATTTCTGCAGCTAAAAAAGAGGGAAGATGTGCTCATATGACTTTAACTAGTGGAACGGATGAAACTATTGATAAGGGAGCAAATAGATATATCGAATTATTAAAAGGAGTAAAAAAGAATCACCCAGATATACCTATACATGTTCAAATTGAAGCTTTAGAAGATTTAGAATATATTAATCAATTACAGGAAGCCGGAGCAGATTCTATTGGTATTCATATTGAAGTATTGGATGAGCAAATCAGAAGAGATGTTACACCTGGAAAATTTCATTTATCTTATAAAACATTTAAGAAAAATTGGGAGCATGCAATAGAAATTTTTGGAAAAAATCAGGTAAGTAGCTATATTTTAACTGGATTTGGAGAATCAAAGGTTGATTTTATAAAGGATGTAGAAAAACTAATTTCAATTGGGGTTATCCCTTACATAACACCAGTGAGGTCTATTCCTGGGAAAAAAAATTTACCCATAACAAACTTTCAAGAGTTAATAGAAATATATCGAAAAAGTGCTGTTTTAATGAAACAATATGGTCTGAATCCTTTAGAGAACAAAGCAGGATGTGTGAGATGCGGGGGGTGTTCAGCAATAAAGGAAGCTTATAAATTATCTTAAAATTTAAAATGTGTATTGCTTTTTTATAAAATTAATATCATATTTCACATTACATTCTAATATTATGTTGTTAAAAGGAAAAAATGTTGTCATTACCGGTTCAGGGAGAGGTATTGGAAGAGCAGTAGCAATAGCTTGTGCAAAAGAAGGAGCTAATATAGGATTAACTTCAAGAACTATTGAAGAATTAAATAACACTAAAAAAGAGATTGAAGAATTGGGCACTGGAGTAAAAGTTGTTGTTAAACCAGCAGACATAACTAAATTTGAAGAAGTTGAAAAAGTGTTTAAAGAATTTAATCATGAGTTAGGCTTAATTAACGGTGTTATTGCTAATGCTGGATATTCTCGAATGTGGACTACTCACGAGTTTATAAACGAGAAATTTGCTGAAATCTTAAATATCAATGTACTTGGTGTGTTCTATACATTTAAAGCTGTTTATCCATACTTGAAAAAGGATGATAAGAATGATAAAGCAAGATTTATAATCACTGGAAGCGAAGCATATCCAAATGCTCCATCAAAGCTTACAGCATATGTTGCAACTAAATATGCGGTCGTAGGAATGCAGAAAGCAATGGCAGCAGAATATAAAAGAGAGAACATTAATTTTTCAATGGTTCTACCAACACAAGTAGATACGAGTCTATTGAGAGGAAAGAAAGCGGGAGATGGAAATAAACCAGAACATGTTTTAAATCCCTGGGACGTAAATGATTATTATATTTTTCTCTTGTCTGAAAATGCAAATAGAATTGATAATGGTTTAATTTTTACCTATGATTTCCAAGAAGTTAAAAAGGTACTAACTGAAGCACCTTCGGGTAAAAAGGAGAACTGGGAGGTCTTCAAGGATTATTTTAAGGAAAATGCTCCAAAAAGTTATGATAACGTTAAAGATTATGGAAGACTCGTCGATTTTATTATTTCTAATTCTTAATAATAAAGATTAGCTACTTAGTTTAATAATTAAGGTTTGAATTTTGACGCTCATAAATAAAAAATGATTTTGCAAAATAACAATATTTACGCGAAATTAAACAATTTTCTAGCTTTATCAACTGTACCAGAATCAAATTTCCTAAATAAGGCATAAGCAGCAATTGGCACGACACATCCACAATTTTCACATAAGAGTGGTGAATTTCCCATGACACAAAACTTTTGGGTTCCATCAGGATAGAAACTTTTTATTTGCCCCGTTTTGAATATGCAATGTGGTACAAACTCTTTTGAAAGGTATACTTCTAACATTTTTTTGGAATAGAAAATAAAATTTCCATATTCACGCATTACTTTTAAAATATCTTTTATTGTCTTTTTTAATATATTACCTTTTAATAATAGCGGACTGTCAGGATAGTCGGTATATAATTGAAAGATTAAGCCAGAAGCACCATTATCATAAGCAATTTTAGCAATATCTTCAATTTCTTTGTAATTTAATGTCATGATGGCTGATGTAACAACCGGATTATTCTCCCGAATGTTCTGTATGACTTTATCAAAAATGCTTGC
>CAYNEU010000462.1:0-10981 GCA_964396275.1 uncultured archaeon
AAATAATATTTTTCGTTCAAATCTCGTTAAACTTAAAGATTTTAATCAGATATTCAATATTGAAAAATTAACGTAAATTTTCAATAATAAATCAAAAATTTTATTAAATTTTAAATATTTATAATTTCAATTAGATAATATTTTCTATATTATAATTAATATATTGTGATTTTCGGTGTCGGAAAAGGAAGAAAAACAAATAATAAGAAAAGCTACCCTGAATCTTAGAAGAAAGTATGGAAGGACAAAACAAATAAATATTGTTGAGAGAGATGCATTTATCCCTAAAAACCTTGAGAAAGAAATAAAAGAATCAATCCTGAAAAGAAAATCGATTTTAGCAACGGATATCGCATTAAGATATGATATAAGAGTATCAACGATAAAGTTATTGTTAAAACAATATGAAGAAGAAGGATTAATAAAATTACTAGACCCCTCCTTAAAATTAAAAATTTATGTACCTTCATCGAAATAAGTTTCCCTAATTTTAAAGGGGGAAATAATTTTATTTATAAAAGGTTTTAAGCTATATAGAAAAACTTTTTTATTATTTATTGATATAATAGATAAAGCAGCTGTAGCCTAGATGGTAAGACGCCGGCCTCGAGCGATCTTTATGATGATCAAGAAAGCCGGTGCGCATAAGCGCTCGGGGGTTCGAATCCCTCCAGCTGCGTTTCTATTTACACTTTTATTGGATAATCTGTAAAATCAGGTTTTCCATTTGAGGTTTTGCGGCTTCAATTCTATCTAGAAGCGTTATAGTATTTTCTAAATTGGCTTCATCCTCTTCAACAATAAATAACAAGTAAAACTCTAAATTTCCAAAGTGGAGAACCTCAATTAAACCAGAAAACCTTTCTCCACTTTTGAATTTATCTGAAAACTCGAGTAAAGTTCTATTCTCAGAAACAACACGCTTTTGCAATTCAATATATTTTTCATATATCTTTAATTTCTCTTGCAATTGGAGATGGGGTCTAAAATGCTCTCCTAAAGTTATACCTCTTGTATCAAATAAAGCGATTAATATTGAATTATAATTCTTGCTAATTTCTGAAAATAATTGTGATACCATCTCCATCTTTTCGAATAACATTGATAAACCACTTGAAAAAGCATCCATAATCGATTTTATATCGAAAATAGTGGTTTCAAAAAAAAAGATGTCAAAATCATTGGAGTATCGTGTTAATGCTTGTTTTAAGGTAAGAATTCTTTTATTGATATCCTTATCATTAACTAGTTGAGGGTCGAATTTATGAAAAAGAATGCATATTGGCACGTATTCTTGTTCTTCTTTGAAGAAAAGTAGAACTTCCTCTAAATAATCTATTGATTCGATATATCGATTAAAATCTTGAGCATCTATAACATAGAATAATAAGTCTGTTCCCATTAGATATTTCTCCGGGTGTTTTAAGTATTCTTCCCTATATTGTCTCTGTCCTCCAAAATCCAACCTGTTAAATTCAATACCAAGGAATCTGAATGAATCACGGGCAATTCTTCTTGTTGGCGTTAAACCAGCTATTTCCTCCTCAAAACCGAAGCGCTTTGTAATTGCTGTTATGATACTGGTTTTCCCTGCATTATCAAGACCCATTACACCAATTTTTTTACTTATAGAAATCACCAAATCTAGATGATGAATAGTTTTTAATGAAGCGTCTTCTAAATTATTCAATATTAAGAACTATTAATAAATAATCGCTTTTTGTAAAAATATAATGATGATTTTAATATTTAAGCTTAACGTTTAAAAACGTAATAATTTTAGCCCCCTGCTAGAGCATAGGAAATATAGAGTTCATCTCTGTCATTAAGACTTGTTTTATAATTTTTGAGATATTTTATGTTTCTGCCATTCAATAAAATTAGAACCTGAGAATTAAACTGTTTTTTATTTTTATTTAATAATCCATCATCGAGTTTATTTTTATATTCATCTAAAAATTGAGATATTATGTCTCCAACAAATTTCCCTTCATACTCTATAAATTTCTTGTTAATTCTAAGTTGGAAAATATTTAATAAATTCAATTTCACTTTAGCCATAAAAACACACTTAAAATACTAGAAATCTTGAATGTATTATTCATTTTACGCATTTTCTTTATTTTAAATAAAAAAATATTATTTTTAAGTTTATTTTTTATCAAAAATAGATCGATTAATTCATTAAGAGTGAATCTCTACAATTATTTTCCATTGTATTCAGAAAAAGATAGTTATATTATAATTACCTACTATTTTTATTTGACCCGTTTTTAAATTATGTTCTTTAACTACAACATTGCCTTTTTTATAAATATCTATTTCAATAAATGTTTCATCAAATCTTTTAGGGTTAAGATTTCCACCATTAGAAAAAATAGTATAATCAATTTTCACATTGAAGGAGATACTTGGTGAACTATTTAAACATAAGTCAATTTGCGAACGAGCAAAATGAGAAAGGACATCTCCTGAATCAATTAATTCTGTTCTCCACACACTTAAAGGAGTAGGTATTAAACTATGAAAACAACAAACCCCAAAAATTTTTTGATGACTTAGTGATAGAACTTTTTCTATAAACCTATTCATTCTCTTTCTTCCAATAAATCCATCAGTAGAATCTGGTGTTGTAGAATTTAATCCTTGAAAATATAATTTCTCATTCTCATATAACGGATCAAATTCACCAAAAAAATGTTTCCAATAGTCCCAAGCAGGGGGTTTCGAATCAGTATAGCCTGGTACAACTAAATATGGATATTTTAATTTACATATTTTATCTTTTGCTATTTTGAATTCTTCCTTATAACTATTTTGTGTTACATTTCCAGTATGTACAACTAAATCCACGTCTTCAATAGAATTAATTTTATCTATTGCTATGTCAAAATTGCTATTCAACTTTGCTGATTTTTCATTAATTAATGAATTTGATATTTGAATAAACTTACATATAGGTTTTTGATGGGGCTCAATTTCTAATGGAAGATAGTAGTTAACTTGGCGTTGAATTTCACGCTTGGAATTGGAATCTAAGATAGGAATTATCTTAAAGGTGATATAACTTTCTTTAATATCTATAATTGAATAGGTAAATAATTCTCGATATCTAGTTTTATTACAACAAAATGTCCCCGCATTAAAAATATATAAATCTTTTTCACTACTGCTTATATTATACAAATTTGAAGTGTGTCTATGTCCATTCAAAACTAAATCTGCTTTTGTTTCCAAAAGCATTTTAAACATATCTCCAGAATCATCAATTGCTGACCTTTCTTTCCCAGTATTAGGAATGGGGATGAGTTGATGATGAAAGCATACTATATTAAATTTATTTTCCCTTTCTTGTTTTTCTAACCTCCTTCTCACAGCTTCTATTACATTATGATGGATAATACCCCCAGGCAAATCTGGTTTAGTACTATCTATCCCAATTACATATATATCATCATCTTCATATTCATAATGCCTCTTCCCTATCATTTCTTCAAAAAGCAAGTACCCTACGTTCATTGCATCATGATTTCCAATAAGAATCATAATAGGACATTTAGATCTCGGCTTAAATTTCTTAAACTGTTCCATAGCATACTCATAATCTAAAAGAGTGCCAGTATGCGTAATATCTCCAAGATGTAAATAAAGATCAACATCTTTTATCTTATTTATCTGTTCTATACCTAAATTATATGCATGAAGATTAAAAGGACCTCTAGATCGAGTAATATGAGTATCTGATATTAGAACAATTCTTTTTTTTGATGAAATTTTCTTTTCGGGATTTTTTTTAATACTCCTTTCTGAAATCATCTTCCTTTAGCTTTTTTTTATTTTTGCGGGATGCCCAATATATACTGAATCTTCTTTTAATATATCATCAAATTTTGTATAAGAATGGGCAGATAATTTTGTATTGCGTTTAATATAAGTTCCTGGTAATAATACACATTTAGCTCCGATTAAAACACCATCTTCCAGAATTATTCTTTTTAAAATAAACTTATCCTGCTCGATTCCAAAACTTAAAAGCATGGTATTCATTCCAATAATAACATTCTTTCCAATAGATACAAATTCAGAAGAGATCCAGCTATTATCATGTATCCCGTTTTTACCAATCTTTACTCCAAAAAATCGAAGTGTGAAACGATTTTTGAACCAGGGAAGGGGATTTGATGCAGTAATAAAAAGTGGCCACTTCTTGATGATGTTTCTTAAATTCCAATAAAAATAATTCTTATCTTTTATATCTCTCTTAAATATTCCCTCTTTTGGAAGAAAAATTAATTTTACTAAAGCCAAAAATAAAACTGAAATTAATATTGCACTGAATTGCAATACATAAATTAAAATAATAATATTAAAAGATATAAGGAAGAAGAAAAAGAGATAAAATCCTTCTTTCCAGAATAAGAGAAGATACACATATTCAAAAAGAATACATGGAATAAAACTAAAAACGATGATAAAAAAATATAAGATAAGATATTTATTTCTAAGCCTCTCATCTATAGGAGTTGGCGAATCCCCTTTTAAACTTGCTGGTTGGAACATTCTCTAACTGCTCCCTCCACTATTAATTTTATCACTGTTATTAGAATTCTCTATAGAGTCTCCTTTTATTCTTTCTGCTTTCTTTTGAGAATCTTCCACTGACTGGATTTGAAGTGTCATACTTACTGGTGTTCCCACATGAATTAAATCTCCTTCTAATACTTGATTTATCCACGTATAGCTATTTACTCCCAAAATAGCTCCATCTTGGAGTATAGTCCCAGGACTAATTATAGTTTGCGGCCCAACAATACAAGTTTTCCCAACTTTTACCTTCTTGATTAAGATTTTATCTTGATAAATTAAATGTGAAAAAATGCAAATATTAAGTGAGGTCATTGTATAATCCCCAATCTCTACAAATTCTGGATCTATGTACCCTTCATAAGCAACAACATTTCTCCCAATATGAACTCCAAGAAATCGATAAACAAAAATATCTGACCAAGGTAAAGGTAAAGCTCTTGCTAACCAGATTGGAAAATAAGCAGTCCAAAATCTGTGATGGGTATATTTCCATTCTTTACTCCCCCTTTCAAATACTCCTTCTTTAGGAGGATAAAGCTTTGTTAATATCTTGTAAATAACAGTTGAAAATAATATTATGGAGAACACAAATAATAGAAGATTTCCATAAATATTTAATGGAAGCAACAACCATTCCCACCACTCACCAATCAAAATAAATGGCAAAAATGACTCTCTTGTTAATAGAAAATAAAGATCATTGTAGAACCAAAGATTGATTAAAATAACGACTAAGCAACCTACAAATAACTGCAAAAGGATAATTAAAGTAAATGGTGTTTTATATACTCCTGAAGTGGAAATATATTCAATTACATCTTGAGAGTCTTCTTTATTTTCCATTGAGCTAATTAAAGTTTAATTATGATTTTTTTATATTATATTATAACTTCGAAAATAATTAAATCATAATATTTAATTTTAGAAATTGAACTCTAAAAGTAAAAATAATTAAAAACTTAATACACTATGATTTATATATTATTAAAAAATTAAATTCATAAAATCAATTCAAAATACAAAAAAATTTGAATATGGTGAAATAAAATTGTCAATAGACTGGGCAAGGGCAGAGGAAAAACCTGATAAGAAAATGTCGGTTGAAGGGAAATTCTTACTTGATCTAAGAGCCAAAGTAAATGATTTAGAAAAGCAATTAACTGATACCAAAAAGGAATTAACTGAAACAAAAGATAAACTTGCCGATACTATGAACGAGCTCGATGAAACTCAAAGTAAACTTGAACAAACAGAAAACATGTTAACTGAAACCAAAGCTGATCTTGAAAAGACTAAAACGGATGATCAAGAAATAATTAGAGATTTGAATACTGAAAATAATAACCTTAAAACAGAATTAGCAGAGTTTAAAGCTAAAACCAATGATCTTGAAAATAAATTAGCTCTTAATGAGGGAAACCTTAACGAGGCTAATGAAAACATATCCAGTACTAAAGAAAAAGTTAGAAGTTTAGAAGAACAATTGAATGATGCTAATACTACAAAATCAACAAAAGAAGGAGAAGTAAGTAGTTTATCTTCTCAAATTGAAGAATTAAATTTAAAAGTCGTATCCGCCCAAGGTGAAATTACTCAGTTAAACTCTCAATTAAGTGAATTGAATAATACACTTTTACAAAGAGATACTCAAATCCAAGAATTGACAGATCAAGTATCTGAAAAAGAACAAGTACTAGAATCTACAACCGCACACCTTACGGAAGTTGAATCTGAACTCGATGAACTTAAACCCCCAGAAATTGGTGCAGGTGGTTTCGCAAGTGACGAGCGAATTACCTGCCCAATGTGCGGAGCCGTAGGAAACGACATAAAAACTGTAGAAGATAAGGGTAAAGTACTCTCCTACGTAGGACACATCCCCATGTATGCAAAAAAACATGTTTGCAAAAAATGCGGGTATGAGTTTTAGTCTCTGCCGAATTTGGCAGATATATTAGTGTTTTTTTATTTTTCCTTTTTTCTTTTCTATTAATATTGTTATTACCTTAAAATTAATTATGTCATTCAATTTCTAATAGATAATCAATTATATTAATCCATCCCAAGCGGCTCGTTCTTTATCAAAAGGTGCACTTATAACCTTGGTCTCTTGGCCGAAAAACATAGTTGCTCTATTACTAGTATCATATAAAGGCCATTCTGGAATACTAACGTTTGTAAAAAATGCGGTTATGAATTTTAACCTATTAATTCTGAAAAAATAGAATTTTTATTATCTTCTTTTTATTCCCATTAATTAAGATTAGTTTAGCATCAATTTTATCTAATTCAATTAATATTTTCATTGTTTCCTACTTTTATTAACTTCAAAATTTTAATAAATCAATGAATTTAATATTAGTATTATGAATGATAAGAAAAAATTCATTGGTACTTTACCTCAAAAAGAACTCCTTAAACTGTACGCAAAACATGTAAACGGTCCAAAAGTTAAGTTCTTTAAAAATTTCGGTTTAGGAGTAATCCCTGGAGAACGAAATGGGATAAAATTGAAGACATTAGCTGGTCCAAATCAAACTGATCCTCCCTGGGAATTATTTAATTGTCGGACATCGGGTGGTGTATATAACTTAGGGCATTGTAATCCAAGAATATTTCAAATTGTTAGGGATGCTTTAGATGCGGGATTAGATATTGGTGACCATATTCTTTTATCCGAACAACGGGCTCTTTTAGGAAAAAAGTTAGCAGATTTATTACCCGGTGATATTAGCAAAACAACATTTGGGGTAAGTGGGGGAGAGGCAATCGATTGCGCTATTAAATTTTCAAGGGCGTATACAAAAAGAAAAGGATGCATTTCTGCTACAGGGGGCTATCATGGACACACTGGTTTTGCTTTAGCAACAGGTGATCCTAGTTTTAAAGATAATTTTCTATGGAGTTTACCAGAATTTGAACAGGTACCTTTTGCGAATATAGATGCTCTAAGACATGCTGTTACAGAAGATGTAGCATGTGTAATTTTAGAAACAATTCCTGCTACTGCAGGGATCTTAATCCCTCAAGAAGGATATTTTGCTGAGGTACGAGAAATTTGTGAAGATAAGGGTGCAATGATGATTATTGATGAAGTTCAAGCAGGTTTAGGAAGAACAGGCCATTTATGGGCGATTTATGGAGGGTTATATCCAAATGAAAAAGTAATTCCCGATTTTATGGTATTAGGAAAAGGTATGAGTTCTAGTATCTATCCAATTTCCACATGTAGTTATAAACCATTCATAGAGAAGGCAGTGTTTAAAGAGGATCCTTTCATTCATATTTCTACCACAGGTGGTTCTGATATCGGATGTGCTATTGCATCAGAGATGTTAGATATTCAATCAGATCCAAAATTCTTGGATCATGTTAAAGCGATGGGAAAAGTTTTTGGAAAGGGATTAGAAGATATAAAAGAAGAATTTTCAGATTTAATTAAAGAAATAAGAGGGAGAGGTCTCATGTGGGGTATAGAATTTTATAAGGAGACAGATAGCCAATTAGCTATGCTTTATATTATAAAAGGAGGCGTTTTACTTGATTATTGCGGAAATAAGAAAGACACTCTCAAAATATTACCCCCACTAATAGTAGAAAAGGAAGAGCTTGAAGAAATATTGGTTAAAATTCACGATGGGATTTCAAATTTGAAAAATCTTAAAAATCGATGAGTATCTCATTTAAATCTAATTTATTGCCAAAATAATTATAAAAAAAAGTTAAATTATTAATAATTTTATACCCTTGTTTTCTTTTCTTCATGAATTTTGTTGAGTTCTTCTTTCAGAAATTAAATCTTGGATTTTTTTTGTTCGTGAATTTCTTTTAATTTTTCTTTTACCTCTTTTAATCTTTCGCCATCTAATGGATATTTACTTAAAGATAATATTGCAATTGTCAATGCTATAGCTGGAAGTACAAATATCAATATTTTCAAGGCTATCGCTAATGCTAATGGATCATTAATTAATGGATCATATTCTTCCCAACCAAAACCGGAAAACACAAAACCAATTGCTATAAAAACGAAAACGGTGGAAAATCGTAAAAAAAGAGCATTGGATCCATAGAAAGCACCCTCTCTTCTGATTCCTGTCTTTACTTCTTCCTCATCAATAATATCAGAAACTATTAAATCTATAAGCACCATTGAGCCAGCTAATCCAATTCCTATGAAAAAGAAAACAATTACTCCCTGAATGAAATTGTTAATAAATAATAATGGTAATAAAGTAAATATCCAAGCCGTTAAAGAACACATCCATGCTTTTCTTGGGCCCATTTTTTTAGAAACCCATCTCCAAAAATTAATGAAGCCTGCTGCTGAAATAAATCCGATTCCAAGTAATACAGATAAAAGGAATGATTCTGCTTCAATGTTAAGAACATATCTTCCGTAAAGAGGGATTACAGTTGGAAGCATACCATAAACGAACCAATTGGCAATTTCTGCTGGAATATACCATCTAAAGCTTTTACTTCTGACACAAAGTTTAATAGATTCAAAGAAATTTGGCGCTTCTTTATAATCTTCTTTGAATTCCATTTTCTCCTTAGCACCCCACTTTATAAAAATAAATCCAAAAATAAATGTGATTATGGCTAAGACAATTCCAAAGATTGCCCAATTAGGTAATGCTTCTGGAACCATGGGATCATCCATAAAGAGAGTAGGTAAAATAGCAGCAACTATTAACCCCACTACAGAATACGTTTGCTTTACAGTATTAACTTTTCCTCTTACATCTTTCTCAATGAACTGCTCAGGAAATAAACTTGTTTGATTCAATGAAAACATCGTGTAAAATCCTTCAAAGATGATTATTATAATGAAAAAGTAGACAAAATTGGTCATTTGGGAACTTATTCCATATGTTATTGGAGGAAAAAATAATAGGAACATAATTATTGATAATGGTGCAATAGCAACCATAATCCAGGGAACTCTACGCCCATATTTCGTATGAGTTCGATCTGATAAATAACCAAGAAGTGGATCATTTAACGCATTCCACACAGACCATATTATAAAAGCAATCGCAATAAGAACAGAATCCCTGATTACAATTGTATAATAGAATGTAAATATCCAGAAAAAGAAAGTTTGATATGAAACTACGTCCGAAAGTTGAGCTGTTCCAAACTTCAACGCTTCTTTTAATTTAAATTTTTCCGTTCCTTCTTTTCGGTCATCACTCATAATTATCCCATATTCTTTTTTTTTAAAGTTTTTAAATTTTAAATTGATAATATTTCTCTTTTTTTCTTAATAAAGATTTAATTTAGGAACCATTAAAAGAGAATTTTAGAATAAGTCTTAATAATATTTGTTATAGAAGTGTTTAAATTTAAAGTCTTAAAAAAAATAGGATATATTAAGAATTTATATTTGTAATTTTTTTTCTTGATGTATTTTCTCTCTTTGTTCTTTTACTTGTTTTAATTTCTCACCATCTAAAGGATAAAAGAATATAGCTATGATAGCAATCACTAAAGCTATTGCTGGATAAATAAACATTAAACTACGTAGACCAAATTCTGGAATATCGATTGGATTAAATTGGCCCCACTCAGATATTAAAAATACGGGACCGATAATAAGAAATACAAAAACAGTAGCAAATCGTTGAAAGAAAATATTTATTCCATAATAACCACCTTCTCTACGTGCACCTGTATTTACTTCATCCTCATCAATAATGTCTGCTATAATTATATCAATGATGTATAGGGAACCGGATAAACCAATTCCTATAAAGAAAAAAACGATATATGCGATAATTTCTAAAAATGGCATAGTTGAATTTAGGAAAAATAATGGAGAAAGAGTTAAAATCCAGATACTCATTGATATTAACCAAGATTTTCTTGGACCTATTTTTTGGACTAATGGTTTCCATAAGAAGGTCATAAAAAGAGCTGCTGATAAAAATGTTGCCAATAGTAATAAAGAAATCATTAGAGGATCTACAAATCCCAATATAAATTCACCATATAAAGGCACTATTACAGGTAACATCCCATAAACAAACCAATTTGCGATTTCGGCAGGGATATATCTCATGAAACTTTTATTTTTAACGCAATACTTCAGAGTATTAAAAAATGAAGGTGCTCTTTTATAATCTTTTCGAAATTCAACTCTCTCTTTAGGAGATACCTTTAAAAAGAGTAGTCCTGCAATAACTACTACTATTGCTACAATTATTCCATAGAGCGTGTATTCCCCAGGCTTTGGACTTGTAAAACTAGAAATAAATATTCCGGGCATAATAAAAGCAGTAATTAATCCAAATATAGCAAACAATTGTCTAACATTATTACCTTTTGTTCTTTCTTCTACAGTAAGAAAGATTTCGGGATATAAAGACGTAAAATTGATATCATACAT
>CAYNEU010000463.1:0-3306 GCA_964396275.1 uncultured archaeon
AATAAGATAGGATAAGAGATATTTGAGTAAATGGGAAGTATAAAGAAAATAACTGCTAAACTTTGGAAAAATATAGAAACTTTTAAAACCTTTTTCTGGTTAAAACGACAATCTAATCCTATAAAACCTTCGGTTATGTCATTTATATTGAAACCTTTCATTAATTCTCGTGAAAGTTGTAGAAATAAAGTGGATAAAAAGAAGAAATATATGTGGATAGGTATAATTAAAGTATTTAAAATAACTCCGTAGATTAATCCGATTGAAAAGATAAGAGATACAATCAAAATATTCAGATATCCGATCTTTATTTTTCTCTTAAAACCATAAAAACCTAGAAAACTCCAAAGAATACCGATACAGATTGTTAAAAATATAATACCGATATTGAAATAATAGATAATCATGTTCTCAATTACATTAACAACGATTAGAATGAGACCAATAAGATAAAGTATTCCAAAAATCATTAGCGCTCTATTTTTAGAAATTATCCCATTATAAGAGGAATTATTTAAAATCTGAAGTAGTTTAATTATTGTCAATCCTGATAGCGCAAGGAAGAGATATGCTAAAGGTCCGTAAATAAGATTTATAGTGAATATTTCAATCCCAATACCTAACCGAGAATTGAAAATACCAAAGAGAACCATTATACCTCCTTTTACTGAAGGTTTACCTATTTTCAAATATTTTCTAATTCTCAAGTTGTAATTTTTCACCTATTTAAGTAATTTGATATATTCTTGAAGCCGTATCGAAATTAAGCACTAAGTTCTGGTTACCAAATTGTATGAGACTGTTTTTAGAGCCAAAGTCTTGATAACAATAATCATTATCAAAACGAGGATATGGACCCAAGTCAACTTCGTCGCCACCTACATTCATTGGACCATCCCAAACTACACTGATTAATCCTTGAGTGGGAGAAGAATATCGCACATTATAACCTAATGCTTCTGGTATGACTTGAATTTGAGATTGTTGAATATCTGACACAAATTGGGTAAATGATCCATATTCATCAACACTTCCTAATTCGACTATCCATAGATTTTTAAAACCATCCACTCGAAGTTCATAATCTGATGCCCAATAAGTATCCATATAAGAATATAACCCAACATACCCATCCCCTTTGATGCCAAAAGTCCATTTGCCATGTTGCTCCCAATGGTCAAAAGCCCACCGAGGAAAGTAAGCATGTTGGTAAAATTTATTACCCATAAATAGATTCAAAAAGTAGAGAAGAAGCTCCCCCTCTAATGGCAATGTTTCTCGATCGTATTGAATAATTCCAACATTTTTATATAACGTGGCACGAGGATTCCATCCTCCAACATAATCCTGCTCTAAATCTTTTGTGAGGCCTCCTGGTGAATTAGTATATACAAACGCATCATCATCTAAAGAAGCTTGCCAAATATGTTCTTGATAACTATTCATCCCTTTTTGATGGTCCTGGGAACCAGAAAGTTGATAATATGGTGTTCTATATGTGTATGTATTTGAAGTTTCCAAACAAATACCTTGAGTAATTAATTTCAATTTCTCTGAATATGAGCTTAATGATATTCCATGTAAAAATGCAGATACTTTAAAGAAATCAGCAATTATTTGAGGTCCGTACATAGTATCCGATTTTATATTATATTTTTCTACTAGATTAAAGACTTCCTTTATAGTTTGTGAAGAGAGAACTGCCGACATTCCAAGCCAGAACATAAGATCTTCTTCATTATAGTTTAGATTGTATATTGAACCTTCATCCATATCTATGCTATTTCGCTCTTTATGTTCATTAAATAAAGTCGCATTATTAGCAATATCCTCCAAAATTGGCGGAGGAGCATAATAATCGCTAGTAGCCAAAGCAATAGCAGCAAGATTATTATTATCAAAGGGGTTATGATCTCCAATACCGAGCATTATCCAAGCCGATTCAGACGTACTATCTCTAGAAGCAGGGGATTCAATACTAGTTCCTACTTTAGTTCTATCATAACAGCGACCATGAGTAGTTGCATATCTACTTTTATAATAATTATTGGCAAAGTCAAAAGCAATAATATCCAAAACCATCGCTGCTTTATAGACGATTTCCGGGTCTTCTGAAAAATCTACTAAATTAACTAACGCTGCAATATCCTCTGTGTAGTATGTATTTGAATGCCATTCTGAGAAACCAAATTGTGCTCGCCAATCAAGCCATTTTTTTACAAGCGGTAATGCATGATTTACATGTTCCAACCCGGTCATTTCTGAATTAACGAACGTATCATTAGGAAAAAGCTGACCAATTAATAATTCTGCTGTGTGAAAAAGAATCTGATGATTCTCAGTATAAAATATCATATCATCTCTAGTAGGCTCTGTATACCAATATTTAGTTTTACCAAAGGCATCAATAACTGTGTTCCTTATTGATGGACTCAAAATACTCCGATTTATATCAATATATATCAACCGTAAAAGATTGTTTAATGTAAAATCTAAGGTGTCTCTAAAACTATAGATTTTATATAGAGAAGTTTCAATACTATATTCACTTACATTCAACCCTAGATAAACCCGGCATACTTGTGCATAAACATGTTCGCTGTTTTTACTATCATTTAAATATATGCTTTGACGTTCTTTATATCCATCTGTAGCGTTAAACGTTTCAAATAAATCGAAACTGCGATTAAAATTAGTCCTCATTGAGAACTCCCATTGACCTTGGCTTATGCTTGGTCTTGCGTTATCTTGTCTGGGATGAAAGAATTGTGGTAAAATTAGAATAATAAAAATGAAAAATAATTTTGGAAATTTCTTACTTTTACTAACTTTAGGTTGGTTTATCCCATAAATTTTACAGGATAAATAAATTACAAATAAAATTATTACAATACTATTAAAAACACTATATGATGATAGATAATACATTCCAAAACCAATAAATATGAAATAACCTCCTATACTACTCGAAATAATAATTTTCCAAAGAGAAGTAATAGCAATTAAAATTATTATAGAATAGAATAACCATTTAATTGTTTTCTTCTGATATTTTAATTTTATCATTATTTTCCAGTAAGAAAATTTTACTAAATTTTGCTATTTTAAATTCGATTTATGTCTTAAAATACCTTTTTCTAGAAATGGTTAATTCTTATATTGAGGATCTCTTGTGGCACATCCTACATTTTTTCCAAGCTTCATGAATTCAGAGCACTTTGAACATGTAATACAAGTCTGTTTTTTATCAACAACTCCATCTTGGAAAAGCTGTTTAGGAAAGTTAGGATTTGCGAGTGCCATCCT
>CAYNEU010000464.1:0-8482 GCA_964396275.1 uncultured archaeon
AAAGTTTTTTATTTGCAGTTGAAAAAAAGGGGAATTCAAGAGAATTCTTTAAAGCCGTAGATACAAAACAAATTCCCCTCGAGATTCATTCTGTTTATCCAGAAATGATTCTTGCAAATTTACCGAAACATTTTTATCATAAAATCTCTCCAATATATGGAGTTAAGGTAAGAGTGAATAATTTAAATTGTATTTTAGATGGGGGAATTCCTCACTACAAGCTTGGAACCGTCATATTTCGACAAGAATATAATTCTAAGATTTTTCCACCAGTATATTTAGGAATTAACAAGATTGGAACTTTACATGAAATAAATGGTCAGTTTGGATTTTTTAAGTTTGACACTATTAAATTTTTTCTTAATGATAAAGAAATTAGAGGAATTTCTCTCTATTTAGCGAATTTCTTGCCTTTAATAAAGATTATTCCTTATAATAAAAATGAATTTTCTTTTAAACCAAAATCTACTCAAAATTTAAGTATCATTGTAGAAGAAACCTATTAGAAATTTTTAGAGGTTATCATTAAACTCCTCAATAGCTTCAAACATGGCAACTATGTTTTGAGGTGGTACATCTGGTAAAATATTATGAACTGTATTCCAGACATATCCTCCTCCAGGAAAGAAAATTTCAAGCAATTCTAATACATGCTTTTTAACTTCTTCGGGACTTTTTCTATTGATAACATTACGCGTATCGGCACCACCCCCCCAAAATGTAATTTCATCGCCAAAATTTTCCTTTAGAAATTTGGGTTCCATATCTCTTGCGTTAATTTGTACAGGATTGAGAATATCTATCCCTGTGTCGATTAAATCTGGTATTAAAGGTACAATAGAGCCACAGGAATGATAGAATATTTTCATTGAGCTTTTTTTCTTAATAAAATCACAAATCTCTGTAATTCTGGGTTTGAAAATTTCTCGAAAAATCTTAGGACTAATAAAAGGGCCCTTGTTTTCGCCAAGATCATCACCAATTTTTATTATATCTATTACATCTCCCACATAACCACATATTACATTGAGTGAGTTAAAAAAGAACTCCAATATAAAATCAAGAAACTTTTCAACTTTAGACGTATTTCTTACTAAATCAATTAAAAATCTATCCAGTCTTCTAAATGAGCTCGCTAATTCAAATGATGTACTGCCTAAATTGAGCGCAATTGCTTTATTTGATTGTTCTTTTAACATAATAGCATTTTTTCTTAAAGTTTTCCAAAATCTCTTTTGTCCAATATTACTAAATGGAGGTGTTACCTGTGCAACCCAAGGATTTTTCGAAGCCATTTTTTGAAATTCACTGTATGTTTCAGGATAATTTTCTAAGCATGGATAATAAGTTTGATCAAAAACTAATGCATCCTTCGTCATCCTAGCAATTGCTGTACCATCACGGTGGAGAACATCGTAGGAATCGTCAGGATTATGCCTTGGTTGAAACCAATTTGGGAACTGTAGATTATATCCATTTATATGTATATCATACCAATCCTCATCTTCAGTGTTAAAAGTACTTCCAACATCTAAAATGTCTACTTTAAATAAATCGAGTACATTTTTCTCAGGAGAAGCCAGTTGTTGCATTAGATCATAAACCCTAACATGCCCTGAGTCCATTCCCAGATATTGCTTTAAATTATGATATGCAATTGCAGAAATTCCTGTTACAGGTAAAGCGCTAAGATCAATAGGTACTCTGTCAGGTTCTTTATGATTTATACTTGTGAGTACACGTTCTCGAGAATTCATATTAAGTCTACTTTATATTGCTAATTGATGTTTTTAGTACACTTTCAAATTTATCACAGATAAAATCAGCATCTTCTTCAGTAATATTGAGTGGAGGCTTTATTTTTATTAAATTCCTCTTTAACAACTTTCCTGTTCCACTTAAATAGGGCATGCTTGGTCCAAAAAGTATATTTTGTCTTACACCCTCATGAAGCATTTCTTCCATCAGCTCTGTAAAAGGTTCTCTTGATTTTTGATCTTTAACCAACTCAATTCCTATGAATAATCCTGGACCACGAATATCACCTATTACATCATATTTTTCTTGAAGTTCTTTTAATTGTTTAGTGATTTGCTTCCCTCTTTCTTCACAATTCTCTCCAATCTTTGCTCTTTCAATAACCATGATAGAAGCAAGACCCGCAGTACAACCTATTGGCGTATTACAAAATGTAGTATGATCTTCTGTTGGGCCAAATCGTTTTTTTATTTTATTTGAGACAATCATTGCCCCTAAAGGAAAACCTCCACCAATAGCTTTTGTGAAGCACATCATATCAGGTGAAACATCAATTCCGAGTTCCTTCTCATATTTTTCTGTTAAAGTAAAATATTTCCCTGTTCTGTACACACCTGTTTGCGATTCATCATATATTATGAAGATCTTTTCTTGTTCACATACTTCTCTTAATTTAACAAGAAAATCTGGTGGAAATGGGACATGGCCTCCTGCTGCCTGCCAAGGTTCCAATATAACTCCTGCTAATTTTCTTGAAGTTAGACCCATTAAATATTCTTTAACTAAATTAAAGCACTCTAAATTACATTCAGGATCTTGTTTACCATTTAATCCGTTTTTATAATTCCATAAACATCGATAACAATAAGGTTGTGGGACTCGCGTAAAAAAATCGACGCCAAATGGTCTATATCTTGTAATTGTATGAAAAGGTTGAGATGCTGTTATCATAGCTAATGTATTTCCGTGGTAGCCACCTCGGAAGGTTAGGAAATGATCTCCACCTTTGGATGCCACTAAAGCGAATTTTACAGCTGCCTCAACTGCTAAACTCCCACCTTCATTATTTATTTTAACTCTTCCTCCTTTCAATCTACCAGGACATAATTCAGATAATTTATTGATAAACTTAGCACGGGAGGGAAATACACCTTCCGATTTAATATGAGTAAATCTTTTCATTTGTTCTGCCACAGCATAATTTACATCGGGATGAGCAAATCCTAATGCTAATGACCAATATTGAGCAGTGCAATCAAACTTTTCAGATTGTTCTCCTGTTTTAAAGTCCTTTACAACAACCCAAGGGGACCCTGGTTCTTTAGCTTCCATGAACACATTACTATCATAATAATTGTCTAATAAATGTTTATCAAATAATAATAATTCTTCTTCATTTACTCCAGCTGAGATTGCACTTAATTCCTCTTTACTTAACACTTTTGGATTAAATTCCACCATATAAATTCACAATTATTTTATTTTGATTTAAATCTATATAATAAACAGAAAGATTAAAAGTTTTAATACTTATAAATAGAAATTTTAAGTAATGGAATAATTAATTTATTTTTCCCATTTTAAGAGAAATTCTTTAGCTTTCTTCACTGTGCTTGGACTACTACTATTTAATTGTTTTTTGACAAATTCAATAATAATCTTTTTATCCTTAATATCTTCAAAATATTCACTGAAACTTTCAATAATGTCTCCTTTTATTAAGTCTTTGCGACTTGGGCTATGTTGAGTATCATCAATCCTTAGCAAAACTGCCGTTATTTTAGATTTTAATGAGAGTTTAACAGTAGCAATTCTCCCTGCATAAATTGCTAACTTTCTAGAAACAATAACACTTTTATCATCAATAAGCTTAAAAAAATCTTCAAAAATTTCTTCAAATCTATTTTTTTCATCTATTGTAGTTAAATTTGAAATTGTCGAGATTGCAATCGATTTATGATAAGCATTTTTGCTTTTGAGTAAATCAACAAAAAAATTCCATTCAGGATAAATAATTTTAGGATTCTCCTTACTTAGAATTTCTAAAGCAATCGCATTTGGATATCTCACTGAATCTTCTTTAGCCAGAATTCCTTTTAACGCTTTAGAAAGATAATTTTTTTCTTCTAATACTTTCCTTACAATATTTTCTGCTTTGATTTCAGCATTTTTTTTCGTTATTGACATAAGTAATAAAATTTGAATTTTATTAAAAAGGATGATATAGTTATGAATTTTAGATTCGTATTATTTTTCTGGAGAAAGATTATTTACTCTTTATTTTGTGTAATTAATGGAAAAGTAAAATAAAAAGTGGAACCTTTATATATTTAACAATTTACACTATTTTCTAAAAACGAGTTATTGCATTAGAATTAAATGCAATATGTATCTTCGTTTAATCTAGATTAATAAACTATGATTTCAGGACTTGCAAATATTTTAATATAAAAACGTATATACTCTTTATAAGAATGATTTCAAATAAGACTGCGTTGAAGATGAATTTAATAGAAAAAATATCATTAGTCGATTTGCTCGCAGTTTTATTATTATCTTGAGCGAAACAAATCCTTATGCTCTTTTTCTTTTAATTTCTCCACGGATTTGTTTGCTTGGTTGGTAAATTTAACTGAAAGGGATCATGAGTAGTTTTTCATTCAAATAAGAATTTAACTTGAAGTAAAGCAGAAAAAACCAAGAATGTGTTAAAAGAAATGTATATTCCACTAGAAATTGAAAAGAAATGGCAAGATAGATGGGAACAAGCAAAAATTTTCGAAGCAAATCCAGATGAGAAAAGAAAGAAAATTTTTATTACCTCTCCTTATCCATATGCCTCAGGTCCTACTCATATAGGTCATGGGAGAAGTTTTATTAATGGAGATATATTTGCAAGATATTATCGGGCGAAAGGATATAATGTGTTATATCCTATGGCATTTCATATAACTGGTACTCCAGTTTTAGCAATTTCTTCTTCTATAGAAAGAGGGGTTCAAATACAAATAAATAGGATGAAAGAATACGTATCATTACATACTAAAGATCAGAAAAAAGTAGATGAAATCGTTGATAGTTTTGTAGATCCTTGGAATATTGTAAAATATTTTTCTAATACTATTAAAATGGATTTTAAGTCAATTGGTATGAGTTTGGACTGGAGAAGAGAATTTACAACTGGAGATAAAATCTATAATAAATTCATCGAATGGCAATATTATCACCTAAATGAAAAGGGATATATTGAAAAAGGTGAATATCCAATTTTATATTGCCCACGAGATAAGAACGCTGTAGGCGAGGATGATATTGCTAGCGGGGATGAGTTAGACCTTAATATTAATGAATTTATTTGTATAAAATTTCCTTTTGAAGATGGTTTTCTTGTTGCTTCTACATTAAGACCAGAAACAATCTACGGAGTTACAAATATATGGATGAAACCAAATGGAGATTATATTAAGGCATCTATAAATGAGGAGATATGGTTTATCTCGGAAGAAGCAACTCATATATTAGAAAATCAAAATAAAGAGATTGAAATATTAGAAAGTTTTAAAGGAAGTAAAATAATTGGTAAGAAGGCTAGGGATGTCTATGGAATTAAAGAAATTCCAATTTTACCCGGAGATTTTGTTGATACCGCTACAGCTACCGGTGTGGTTTATTCAGTTCCCGCCCATGCTCCTTATGATTATATAGCTTTAATTGATTTACAAAAAGATACAGAATTAATTGAAGAATTTAATTTAGATAAAAGAGAAATTGAATTAATTTATCCACTTCAAATTATTGAATTAAAAGGGTTCAAAGATTTTCCCGCAAAAATATATTGTGAGAAATATAATGTTGGATCTCAAATAGACAAAGAAAACCTAGATTTAGCAACAAGTGAGAATTATAAAACTGAATTTTATAATGGATTTCTTAATGATAAATGTGGTAAATACCAGGGAATGAAGGTTAGTGATGGTGCTAAACAAGTTTCAGAAGATTTAATCGAAGAGAATAGAGCGGATAAATTATTTATTCCAGTTACTAAAAATCTTAGATGCAAATGTGGAGCTAACATTATAGTCTCTATTTTAAAAGATCAGTGGTTTCTGAATTTTAATGCAGGAGAATGGAAGAAAAAAGCATTTAAGTGCCTTGATAACATGAAAATTATACCTCACAAATATCGATTAAATTTTGAAAATATTTTTAATTGGCTTGAAAAAAGACCCTGCGCAAGAAAGAGGGGAATTGGGACAAAATTACCTTTCAATAAGGAGTGGATAATAGAATCTCTATCCGATTCGACAATATATATGGCATTTTATACAATTTCACATAAAATAAGAAAATATCAAATTAAATCAAAACAATTAATTCCAGACTTCTTTGATTTTGTATTCTTAGAGAAAGGAGATGTGACTGCACTAGCGAGAAAAATCAATATTGAAGAGAAAATTCTTAAAGAAATGCAGGAGGAGTTCCAATATTGGTATCCAGTTGACCATCGCCATACTGCAATAATGCACATTTCCAATCATTTGAGTTTTTATATATTTCATCATGTTGCTATCTTCCTAGAGAAATATTGGCCAAAAGTTATTAGTTTAATCGAACCCGTCAATGTAGAAGGGCAGAAAATGGGTAAATCAAAAGGCAATGTGGTTCCTTTAGCAGATATTCAAAAAAGATATTCTGCTGATCTATTTAGATTTTATATCTCTCATGGTGCGGATTTCGGTGTTTATATGGATTTTCGAGAAAAAGAAATAGAAACGGTTAAAAATCATATATTCAAATTTTATACCTTTATTTCTGATAGATTTGAGCAATCAAAAAATATTGAAGCTAAATTTGAAACTATTAACTCTAAATATTCAAGAGTGATGCTCTCTAAAATTGTCAAGAAATTTGTTGAAGCTCAAACGTCTTTAGAAGAATACAATATAAGAAGATATCTTCAAACTTCATTTTATGAGGTTTTTAATCTAATGCAGGAATTCTATAGAGATACTGATAATACAAATGATTTTCTAATAGTATTTAAATTGATTTATGAAGATTGGTTAAAAATGCTTTCCTTGACAATGCCTCATTTATGTGAAGAATTATGGGAAATTGCCGGAAATGAAGGATTTATTTCGAAAGTAATATGGAGAGACTTTAATAAACAATATATTAATAGTAACCTTGAACTTGAATTTGATTATATCTCAAATGTTATTGAGGATATTTTCAATATAAAGAAAATCGTAAAATCATTGAAATCTGATGAAATACATTTATACACGGCGCCTATATGGAAGGTTAAAGCTTCAGATTTGATAATATCAAAAAAAGGTAATTTTGATGCAATAATATCCGAGATAGAAAAAGAAAGAGAGTCGATGACTAATGATGAACTTATACCTTTTGTAAAAAGTCAATTAAAAGAACGGATATGGGAAAAACAATGGCCAAAAGTAGATGAAATTGAATTACTTAATCATTATAAGTCCTATATTGAAAAACGAGTAAATTCCTTAATTGTATTAAATTCTGATTTTGATCCAGAACAAAGATCTACAAGAGCAAAACCGTTCAAGCCCGCTCTTTATATAAATAATTAATTTGTTTCTAAATTACTCTATAACTTATTTTTTTCAATTGCTTTTAAAATATTTAAATGTTTAATAATTTCATTGGTATCAGCTTTTCCTATGCAATAATCCAATTGTTTCGTGAAATATTGATTCAATATTTTCAATTGAGGGCTTGAAATTACAAATTTTGATCCTTCTTCTATTTGCTTGTCGAATAATGTATCCTTTACTTCTTCAATATTCATATTGATGATTTGAAGTGCAATCCACTCAAAAACATCATAAATATTCTCATTTGTTTTTGCTGAAGTTTCCATATAATAGATCTTTAATTCTTTAGCTAGTTCCATACCTTCTTCAGTTGAAACAACTCTTGAAACATTTAGATCAACTTTATTACCAACCAGAATCAGAACAATATGAGGTAATGCGACTTTTGTGATGATATCATACCATTTCTTAACATGCTCAAAAGATGTTCTATTTGTTATGTCAAAAACAATGATTCCTGCGCGAGAATCTGTTAAATAATCTGGCCATAATCGTTCGAATTGACTTTGTCCTGCTAAATCCCATATCATAAATCTGACAGAAGTCCCCAATTCTTTAAATTCACATTCTTTCTTAGAAATATAAGTACCTATAGTTGCTTTATAATCAATTTTAAATATTCCATGAACGTATCTTTGAGCCATACTGGTTTTTCCAACTTTATTATCTCCGATCAGAGAAAGCTTATAGACATACTCGGGTGAGTGAGGCTTACTCTGGTAATATTCCATTTTTCGCTTAATTTTTTCAAGTTCAGTATCTCTTTTTACTTTCGGAATTACAGGACTAACTGGTAATTCTCCATCGATAATCCTTGATACTTTATCAGCAGTTAAATAAGTATATGGAAATACATCATCAACTAAAGCAGTATGATTGAGTATAGAAACTAAAACATAATCAGATCCGGATTCACAAAAAATGAATCTGTATTTATCTGTATCAAAAGTTCCCGCACCAAAGGTTCCAAGATCAAAGTCTTGAGTTAATTTTTTTAGCACTACTTCAACCAAAGAACTAAATGCCCCAATAAACTTTTTTTCCTCTAATTTATTAGAATCTCTTGTTAAAATGTCAACTACTAACCCATCACG
>CAYNEU010000465.1:0-8480 GCA_964396275.1 uncultured archaeon
CAATTTGTTTTTATTATCAAAAATAATATCTCGTAATATTTTTTTACTAATTTCAAGTTGCTCTGCTAATATGTCAAATTCTATCTCATTAAATAGTTCTGAATATATTAGTATTTTCTGAATTGAATCTTGGATAACTTGATTATAATCAGTTATTTCAATTTCTCTGGTAATATCGTTTAAATCGATATCATAATTACTTTTTAAAATACTTGGGTTGCTTTCAATCCAATTATGTATAAGATTACGGACTGTTTCTGAACGAGATTGCTTTCTTTTATTAGCCATCATATTTATTACTCTTTCATCAAAGGCATCTAGACTAAAAGTAATTCTAGATAAATCTGATGATTTTTTCGGTTCTGATGGCAATTTTTTTAGGTCTCGACAAAATTTTTTTGCTTATTATGATCATTTTTTTCGAATATTTAAATGTTCGTCTTTGATGATCATTTAATGCATCATTGAAGATGCATAGATTTATAAATGAAGAGGACCATATAATATTCATATACTATTAGTATGATATATGAATATTATAAGGTCATGTGTGTAAAATGTTAGAACTTTATACCCCTGATTATGAAGTAATTAACACCAAAGAACGCATTACCATTGATTTAATAAAAGATGGTCAAGATTTTTTACAGCAATTTGATATCAATACAGAACTTTTATTAGATACAGTTTCAGTAGTTTACAAATATTTGAGGAACAATGGAAAAATACCTCATAACTTGTATAAATTTTTTATAGCAGCATATTATATTATCTCAAGACATCCATTTGCGTTTCCTGCCCATGAAACTAAGAAAGAATTCTGTCAAAAATTTGGTCTTCCAGTAAGTTCATTAGATTATTGTGTAGAAAAAATGACAAATTCCTTAGATTATATCAGAATTTTGGATGATATGAATTTTCCTTACTTTATAGATCCAAAGCGAGATATCAGCTTAAAATTTATAAAAAATCTAATTAAATCTAAGGTAGAAAAGGCAATGATGAGTTTTTTGGTTTGGCATAAACCAATTAATTCGCAAATTCTAACTGAAGAACTAGTAAACGAGGCAATTTTTGAACAAAAGGCGTTTCCTGAAGAATTATTTAGGCAATTATTTGAAATTGTTTATGAATATGTCGAAAACCAGTTCTTGGATTATAAGGAATATGTAAAATTGCAAAAAAGATATTTTATATAAATTCTCCTTTTTTTTGAATAAAAACCATCATAGATTACACATAATTGTTTAATAGTATAGATAATTCTTAATTAAGTAATCTCAATAAATTTACTAGCGGTGGAAAAAATATGAGAATATCCACATCTAATTTGTTTATTATAATATTCATTATTGGAACATATGTTGTTTGGTTTGTGTTTTTTCAGAATGTTATCCAATTTATTTTAAATCATGCAATATCAACAGATACAGGAGAAAGAGATATAATAACTGGTTGGATGGGGGTCTTAATTCTACCTGCACTTATTGCGTTTTGTTTAATGGGAATAATTGCTGGGATCTACACATTAATAAAAAGAATGAAGAAAAGTAATACATGAAAAATATTTGCTGTTAAGGTTCATATTAAATAATTCAGCTATAACTTTTTTTAATATAGGTTTATATCTCCCAATATGGTATTAACTTTAGAAAAGAGACCTAAAATTAGACTTACTTCCTTTTTTGACATTAAACTACGTCCAAAAATGTTTCTAAAAGCAAAAAATACATTTTCTTTCTTGTGGGACCTGATTTTTAGTTTTTCTATTATCTCTACTATCATATTAAGTAATGTTGAACGATCTTCTTTATCAGCAATTAAAACGGGACTTATTCCTCTCCCTAAGTGTAGTAAGTTAATTTTTTTAAATATTTCATATAAAATAATTCCGCAAGCATGAGATAAATTTAATGCGGAATAATTATTACTTGTAGGAATTCGCAAAAGTATATCAGCATGACTAATTTCTTCATTGGTCAATCCTCTTGATTCTTTTCCAAATAATATTGCGATTTTTAATGGTTTTACTGAAACTGGTAAATTCAAATCCTCTGGAAAGATTGCTAATCTCCTAATATTTGAGTGTTTTTTTCCTTGAGCTGTAGTTGCTATGATATAATCGAATTTTTTCATAAATTGTTTGAATTCCGACATATGGTTTTCTTGATTCTTTACTTCAATTATTTTTGCGTCAAAAAGGATATTTTTTCCATGCATGGCAAATCCTTGAGTTTCATAACTCAAAATATTTTCTATACTCTCAATTGGATTAAAAATTACAAGATTTTCAAAATCGAAATTTTCCATAACACGAGCTACTGAGCCAATATTCCCAGAATGCTCAGGTTTAACTAAAACCACGGTAAACGATAAATTCTCGTACTCTTTCATTCTATGAGTCTCTTGGAAAGAATAAAGTTCTCTTTTTTTCTCTTTTTTATCCAATCTTATCATTCCTCTTTAAATTTCTAAAAAATCTAAAATAATTTTATTAACTTCAGAAGCCCTTGAGAGTGTCATAAAGTGTCCTGCATTTTCAATAATTTTTAATGTATTATTTGGTAATTTTTTATGCATATCAATCATACATGATTTAGGAGTTAATCTATCATGAGAACCAGCAATTATTAATGTTTTATTTTGAATTTTCTCTAACTGTTCTAAAGTATAATGTGTTTTCAAGGCTTCAGCTTGATTTATGATATCCTGAGTACTTGAAGGATTAATCGTGCTTTCTTTTATTAAATCTTCAGCAGAAAACAGATCAAAATATATTTCTTTTGGATTTTCCATCAATTTTTTCCGAAACTTCTGGTGAAAAACCCATCTCGATTTATTCCAAAAGGCTTGATCAGGACTTATTTCAAGTAATTTAATCTCTTTAAGGCGATTGTTTTTCAGGATTTCAACCCATTCGGCATCAGGTTTTCCATAATTTGTTGCAATTAATATTAGTTTATCTAAACGCTCAGGGTAAGACAAAGCGAAATGTTGGGCAATCATACCTCCAAAGCTTCGTCCTATTAAGTGAGTTTTTTGAATTTGAAGAAAATTCATTAAACTGATTATATCCTCTACAAACATTTTCATAGAGTAGAGATAATTAGGTCTGTCCGTCCTTCCAGTTCCTCTTAGGTCAAATGTAATTGTTTTGTATTTTTGACTTAATTCTCTTATTTGAGGTTTCCAAATTTCTTGTTTCGAGCCAAAACCATGAATAAATATTACTGGAAAGCCAGTTCCTGTAACTTCATAAGATAAATTTATACCATTGACATAAGCAAAACTCATAATACAATATAATTATGCCATGAATAATTAGGTTTTCTAGATACTCACTAAAAATTAGTTAGTTTCCTTTTAAAAAGTAAATTTTCATAAATGTGATAAATAAATCCTAGTGTTCCTGATGAAGATAGAGGAGGCGGTTTTAGCTTTACTTTTTAGATATTTACAAATTGCTATTTGGTCTAGAATTTCATCTAAATCCAGATATCCTAAAAAATTTGAGAGTCCTCGTAGATGAATTCCCCTTTGTAGTAATACCTAAATCAATACTAGCTTTTTGTAATGCATATTCATTCCTAATTTTACTAGCGCAATACTAAATTGAAAAAAGAACTATTTATAGATTTATATAAGATTAGAAGATAAATTAGATTGAGAAGATCATAATTTATATATTAAAACTACTGTTAAAAATGGGTTGAAAATTATGGTTGAAAATATAATTGAACAGATTTCTGACGCTACTTTTAAAGGTGAATATAAATTAATTGGACGATTAGTAAGAAAAGCAAGAAGACAAGGTCTTTCTAATCAAGAGATTATAAATACACTTTCTTCAGGATTAATAAAAGTAAGTGAAAAATATAAAGTAGAAGGGATGTATCTAGACGATATTATAAAAGCCGCAGGAACTTTTGAAGCGGGATATCAATCATTAGGATTACAAGATGAATCGCGAGAGCCCGAAGAAAGAATTGTCTTAGGCGTTATGGGTGGTCCGTGGACAATTGGAACGAATATAGTAGCTGCTAATTTGAAGGCTCATGGTTTTGAAGTTATTGATGCTGGATCAGATATAACACCAGAAAAAATTGCCGAAACAGTTAAAAATTCAAAAGCAAAATTAGTAGCTTCTGCAATTTACCTAATGCAATCAATAAAAGATGCAGAAAAGTTAGAGATGGAATTATGGAAACAAGGAGTACGACATAAAATCCGAACAATCTTAAGTGGTCCAGCAAGCTCAAAAGTAATAGCAGAGAAACTGAATTATGATGCTTACGTTAAAGACGTAAAGGAATTAATAATTTATGTTAAGAAATTTTCTGAAGATCTTAAATCAGAAATGAGTTCATATGAACGAGTAATGACTTCTGTAAAGCATTCAGAGCCAGATAGAGTTCCATTTATGCCATTCGCCCAAACTTTTACTGCAAAATTTGCGGGAATTCCTTTTTCTGTCTATGTTAGCAAAGCTGAAAAATTTGTTGAAGGTCAAATGACCGCATATAATGCTTTAGGTTGGGATGCTCTCTGTTTTTCTTCAGATGTAGGAATGTATGCTGAAGCACTAGGAGCCACTATAGAATTTCCGTATGATGATGTCCCTAGAATCGTAAAACCCGTCCTAAATCATATTTCAATGTATAAAGATTTTAAAACTCTTAAAATACCTGATCTTAAGAAAGCGGGAAGATTAACAGAGTCAATTAAAGCAATAGAGTTAACTAAAAAAATCATACACGATGAGGTTCCTTTAATTGGATGGACTGAGGGTCCTTTTCAAGGAGTTACATTATTAGCTGGAGGGGACCCAATGCAATTCTTTTATGTCTTAGAACATCCTGATGAATTCAAAGAAATATTAGATTGGTATGCAGATTTTGAAATTGAGGTTGCGCAAGCTATGTATGAATCTGGTGCAGATATAATTGGCATTGGAGAAACTGCGGCATATTTCATGTCTCCGAAATTTTTCGAAGAATTTTGTCTAAAGCCAGAGAAAAAAGTCTGTGAGGCTATAAAGAAACTGGATATGATTCCACTTATCCATTGTTGTGGCTATGTTCCACAATGTATACATTTTGCGAAAGAAACAAACTCCGGAGGAGCTATACAATTTGATTATCAAGTAGATTTAGAATGGGCAAAAAAATTAATTGGAGCTGATGTAACAATTATGGGAAATCTTAACTATAATAAACTTCTTACTGCCAATCCTCAACAAGTCTATGAAGATTGCGTTAAACATATTAAAATAGCAGCGCAAGAAGGAGGATATTGGCTTGCTTTTGGATGCGAAATACCTCGTGATTTACCATTAGAAAATCTTAGAGTAATTTTACGTGCTACAAAAACAGCGGGGAGATATCCAATCAATAAATAAAATTCTCTTTCACTATTTATCTTTCTAATACTTAGTCTAAATGAAAGATATAAATATTAAGAGTCTCATTAGTTAGTTAAAGCAACATTTTTACTATCTTAAGTAATTTAATTTATATGGAATAAAATTCATAATTTAAGAACTTAAATTAGGTTGGATGGAGTATATGTCTGTATATAAAAATATCGCAGAATTTCTTGAATTTATCAATATTAGTAACGAGAATTTTACTCTTTTTGAGTGGAAACCCCCAAGTTCTATGAGAAGATTCGATTTAGATTTAAATATTGTAAAAGAAAACCCTATAAGTGACATTTTCTTTCATAAAGACAAGGGGAATATGAAAATTGTATATATAAGAAAGCATAATCTTATATATACAGTAGGATCAAGTCCAAAGGTCCAATATCAATTACTGGAAGCATTATTAGAATACGTAGATTTGAGATTTAACGAAGTATATGACGTAGATGTAATATTATCATATGGTAATTTTTCTCCTGGTCTTTTTAACGGATTTAAACAAAATGTAGAAGATACCATAAAAAATTTTGCAGATTTAGATTTAGTCAAAAGAATTCAAGTGGAATGTAGAGTATGTAATAAAGTTCTTCCACTATTTGTAAAGAGAAGTGTAATTGAGGGAGCAGAGTCTCATCCTGTCCCTATTGTGTATGTCCATAAAGGGCATGCCATTCTTTGTTTTATTGATCGTAATTTTCAACACAGAGGTATTGAATTAGTAAATATTACTGGTTAAAAAAAAAATCTAATCTTCTCTTATTAAGAATCTATTTTAAAACCTCAGTAAAATATTTTAAAAGTATAATTAAAATAATATATATATGGAAGAAAATACGAATTCTAAAGATCAACAGTTTTTTTTTGAAGAGATTATAAAGAAAACAAAAACAGGAATCACATTCCCAAAAGATTTAAGAGACTTATTATTTGAAGAAGAGGCTGAAGTATATTTCAGATTAGTTGTTCCTAATGAAAAAGATAAAATAATTCTAGAGTTTTTATCTGATGAACAAGTTAAACAGCTTACTGATGAGTTAAAAGCGAAGAGAACTAAAGTGACAAAAACTCCACGAGCTCCAGGCGAGAAAAAAATAGTTAAAAAAACTGCTGGTCCAAATCCTGCGTGGGGAGAATATTTTGTTTATGATTTTAATGCTAAAGACAAATTAATCCCAATTTTAGAATCTGCATTTTATAAGTTTGCAGAAACACCTCTTAATTTAGAGGATGCTATGGGACGTGTTAAATATGGATTAGTATCTTTTCTTTCCTCAACTAAAACTGAAAATGCAAAATTATATTTTGCTATTGAAAAGTTCTTAATCGATGTAATTGATAAATTTGATCAACCAAATTTACTGGATTGGATTTTTGAAAAAATAATTCCTAATATTGAGAGTAAATTTCTCTATGAGCAAGCGTTATTAGAACTAATTGAAGCTAGCTTGAAACTTAAAAGATGGGAAAAGGCAGAAATTTATATTTTCTATGTTCTGAAAAACATTGATAGTTATTCAAAATCTGAAATGTATAATATTATGAACTCTTTTAAAATGCTTGTAAAGACGGTTAAATATGTTGAGAGATCAGATAAAATAGATATCTTACTTAAGGAAAAATTAATGGAGTACGGCAAAGGATCTGAGGATGTTGATTATAAAATCCAAAT
The DNA here is from genome assembly GCA_964396275.1 of uncultured archaeon. Lineage (GTDB taxonomy): Archaea > Asgardarchaeota > Lokiarchaeia > Sigyniarchaeales > SOKP01 > Loki-b32. The sequence goes on from CAYNEU010000465.1 coordinate 7,092, forward strand.
AATTGAATTCTTAGAAGATCTCAAATACATTGAGCTGGCTTATGATTTAGCTAAGAAAATCCAACTTAGTTTACCTCCAGAGAGTATGAAAATTGAAGAGGTAAGAAAAATAGTTAGAAGGCTACATACTACTCCTATAAGTGAGAGTAAACCCGAATCAAGCATGGAATTTGAAGAGGATGAAGAAAGTAATTAATCTTCTTTAGTTTCGTCTTCTTTTTGTATAGACTTTTTAAGTTCTTCTTCTACTCTTTTCATTTCAACTTCTTGAATTTTCTGCTGTTTCTGCTCAATAGATTTTTGTTTTAGTTCTAATTCAACCTGAGACAACTCTTTTTCCCTTTCTAATAATTCTTCTTTTATCTTTAAAGTTTTTTCTCTCTCTAAAATCTCTTTTTCCTCTAAATCCTTTTCCTTTTCTTCTAATTCAATCTTTTTTTTCTTGATTTCTAAATCTTTCTTTTTTAATTGTATTTCTTTATCAATGATTTCTTCTTCTTTCTTTTTAAGCTTTTTAGGGATTTTTTTTTCAATCGGTTCTCCAAAGTCACTTTCTTTTTCTAAGATTTCTTCTTTAAGTTTGAGGACTTCTTCTTTTTTTTGGATTACTTTTTCCTCAATTTCTTTTTCTTTTTCTTTTAGTTCTAATTTTTTTTTCTTAATCTCTAATTCTTTCTTTTTTAACTCAAATTCTTTATCTAAAATGTCTGATTCTTCCTTTCCTAGATATTCTTCCTTTTTCTCCTCAACTATGGATTCAGAAGCCTTAATTTCATCTCTTAAAGGTTTCTCTTTTTCTTTTTTTTCCTCTACAATCTCAACGATTTTATCAACAGAAACAATAGATTTCAAGATTTGATCAATATAATTTTTGATTTCTTCATTTTCTGGAATATCAGAAATTTCTTTAGCATAGTCTGTCAAAATTCTTGTCATTAATTTAGGAACTTTTTCCCCTATTGATTTCAGAGTTTGAATGGCTTTCTCTACCACAAAATCTTTTTCATCAGATATTTTCATTAGTATTGTTTTAATAAGAGATTCATCTTCAATAGTGGTATCCCCACCCGCCATATAAATTAGTAATTGTAAAGCAGCTTCTCTAACATTGGGATCTTCTGAATTCACTAAATTTTCGCTATATGGAAGAAAGAGTTCGCATTCCTTCTCACAGATTGTTCTTAATAGTAACAAAAAAGTGTACCGTAATACAGAATCTTTCTTTGAGAGATTTTCTAATAAGGATGGAATATCAATAACAAGATTCTCAATTAAAAAACGTAGTACTGTCTGGCCACCGTGTAGAGTCAAAAGAGTTTCTATTATTTCTTCAAGTCTATCTAAATAATCATCTTCAGTAGAATCTCCAATATAAAGTGCTATAATATT
>CAYNEU010000466.1:0-1996 GCA_964396275.1 uncultured archaeon
AAAATAATTAAAAATCTTGATTAATACTTTATTTTATAGGACGACTATTAGCTTGAAATATAGGCCCAATAAACTGGGAGTATAACTTCGCATATCCTTCTTGGTTTGAGACAATTGCAATCATGTCTGCTTCATTGTCAGTGGCAGGTGCAAGAATTACCTCCTCAGCATCTCGAGTAACGGCGAAGAATTCTCCTGCGGTTTGCAATTGGCGGAATTGTATGTTACCTAGTTGTTTCATTTTTCCTATGATACCACTATACTGCTGTAAGTCCCAATGACTCGTTAACATAAATCTCGCTGCTTTTTTCTGGAATGCATATTCTGAGACAACCTGTAATATATCAGGGACGACGTATGGAGTAACAATGATAATCGAAGATTTTACTCGATAAACTGCATCTTTTATAGCAGCAACCATAGCATCTTTTCCCACTACTGGCCAAGTTGTGACCTTTGCTATTTCAGGAATTGAACTTGAGGCATTATGAATATCTCTTAATTTATCCTCATTATTTTCACCTAATTCAGTCGCATCATCGATAGAATTCATGAACTGTAATGTAAAGTCTGCGATCGCATCTTTTACATTTTGAATAGTATCTCTTGTGGTATTTGATAAGCTATTTTGGAGGGTCTTTGCATTTTGTTCATATTTAGATTTATGATCTGCGAGCATGTCAGTTAAGTTTGTATTCATATCTTTTGCTTCAGCATCCCATAATCTTATTTCACTATTTACTTTATCTGAACAATCCCTTTTGCCACTATCGAAATTCATATCCACATCTCTAGTCCAATCTGCGCTTATCTTTTTAATTTCAACATCAAAGTCAGTATAATGTTTTATAGAATTGTCTTTATGATTATTTATTGCATCATCATATTGTCTATGATGTTGCTTTAATGAACTTTCTAGAGAATCTTTCAACTTTATTCTTGTATCGGAACAATCTTTTACACCACTTTGCAAGGTATCGTCAACTTCACCAGCTAGATCGGTTGCTAAGTTCTCTAATTGAGCATTTATGGTTTCTTGAGTCCTATAATCAAGATCATTTGTTTCTGAAGCCAAGCCATCATTTTCTTTTACCATAATACCTGTTACATCAGATTTAATCTGTTCTGTGGTTACGCGTGTATTTGTGATGTAATCTTCACTTGTTTTAATAAAATCTGGTTTCATAGGTTCTGTATATTGTAAAATATTCTCAATAGTTGTCTTATGTCGAGCTTTATATTTTTTCTTCTTTCCCAGCCATAAAAATCCTTTTTTTGCCATATCTTCAGAAAAGTCAGTAAACCTATTTGCGTGTTCAAGTAAATTATCAATTAAGGTTAAAGTCATACTTTTAAAATCATTTGTCTGGTCGGTTAAGGTTCTATGCCTATCATCCACTGTAGCTTTTAAACTTGTCTGGAGAGTGTCTGTAGTGTTCTTTACATGATTTGTGTGCTCTTTTAACAAATTCGAAATTTTAGCTTTTAAATCAGTGATTACTTTGTCCATACGTTCTAAGTATTTCTCAAGAATTTGTTCCATTTTAGGTTTAAGTTGGTTTGCGATATTTTTATGTCTTTCAACATGTTCATCCAGCTCTATTTTCAATTCTTTTTCTAAATTTTCAACTCTACTTGAAAAATCAAGTAATAATTTCGATATCAATGATGTTAGATCGTCTCTTGTCTTGGTAATTTCAGTTTCATTTTGATTAACAATTGTCTCTGAGATATTTTTTAAATTTGAATTTAACGTATCCATTATAGTATGAATATTACTTTCTAACGCCTTATTAGTCTCAGTAAAACGGGTAGTGGCAGCATCTATTCGATTCTTTTTAGTATTATTTTTAGAATCAGAATCTTCAAAAAAGGTTTTGATTTGAGTATCAACGGCATTTTCTACCTCTCCAACACTTTTATTTTGAATGGCTTCAAGTTTCTCAAATCGATCAGACTGATCAGATAGTATAGTATCTTTAATTCTAGCAATTTC
>CAYNEU010000467.1:0-3613 GCA_964396275.1 uncultured archaeon
TTTACCTCATTTGTTTCCATATTGTTCACTAAATTTAATTATTTTGTGTTAGAATGTTTAATTTCATAATAAAGTTATTGTTCCAGTGAAGTTGAGAGATGATTTTAAATAATTCCTTTATAAGGGTAAATACTTCTTAGAAAAATATAATAAATTAATAATTCTTACCAACCCACTCTTCAAATTTAACTTTTCTTAGCTGTTCTGCCCATAAAGCTTTTATATTAGGTATATCAGGAAGTAATTTTTCTCTTTTTAGAAGTTGATATAATTTTTCTATTGATTTTTCAATTAAAATTTCATATAAGGGAGTTTTTTCATCAAGATCTTTTAATTTTTCTTGGGCTTGATTTTTTATTTGTTTAATAATATTAATCCAATTTTCTGTAAATTTCACGATGTATTCTTCTAATTTCTCAGACAATTCTGTTGATAATACTGGAATGGTTAATTGATAATTCTTGTCTATCAAGCTAATTAAGTTGTACCATTCTAAATTCATAAGGTGATTTTCAATAGTTTCTTTTGTCCATTGATAGGAAATCTGGCATTCATATTCTTCTTTAGTTATTAATAATGGTTTGGGAGAAAAGTTAACTTTTTCATAGATTTGCTGAAAGGTTTTTGGACCCGTAGCAAGTATTATCAAGATTTCACGCCTTACTTTATTATCTAAAATCCATGGTATTTCAGGATCATCCCATGGTTTTGAAGTGGCAAAATCGAACCATGGTTGAATCTCATCTATATTTATTTTCCCTACAAAACGATAATCATGATATTTTGTATTTTCTTTCATAATTTTTCCTTCTTTCATTTAATTTTCATTTAATTTTCTCAAATATTATTCTTCTTGAAGCATTGCCTCTATAAGAATTTGAGTAGCCTCTTCCTCAGTTAAACTCTTAGCTTGTAGTTCGTCAAGCCATTTTTGTGGAAACCTACCTAAGGAAGCTTCATGTGAAACACTTGATGTTGGATCTATGGCTCTGATAAAAGGCCGAGCTCTACATATAGATCCTTTTCCTAATACAATTTCATTACACTCTACGTGACCGTTGCATCGTGGAGCATTTCCTTCCGTAATCCCATACATTAGCACTTCTCCACCGTCTTTAGCAGCGGCTTTCATCTTAATTACGCTTCGGGCATTTTCACCCTCAAGAAAAACAGAATCTCTTATTCTAATCGAATCTTTTTTGCATTTTCCAAAAGCTCTAATATTTGATTTAATTACACTGTTTTTCATTGCATATATATCTAGCATTATTTTAACTTTACCGGGAGTACCTTTTGTTAAATTAAAATTATTTTCAAAAATACTATTTTCACCGATGTACATATACCCAACTGGAGCAACTAATGCTCCTGAATTTTCACCATGATAATGAGTTTCACTATAAGTAAATTTACAATTTTTTCCAATGTAGAAATGACCAAACATTTTGTGAATGAGTCCATTTGCTTTAGGGAAACTACAATGTGCTTGTATAGTTACTTCTGTATCATCTTCAGCAATAATTCTTGGAAAAATTTCTTGAACCCCTGTCTCTTTATTAACACCAAAGCATAAATGAACGGGGTCTTCAATTTTTGTTCCTCGTTTAATTACAATATCTGCTACAATTCCATTTTCAATCTCTCTACCTTTTAAGAGAACGCCTTCTACTTGTTCTAATCCACTAATCTTGTTAAAATCTAATAACAGTTTGGCCCCCTTCCCATGTCCCGGTAAAAAATCTCTAATATCTATATTATACTCTTCAAGACTTTCTAATATTTCTTCTGGATATTCTGTTTTACTCATTGGTCTTGTTCCTCCTTAAAAATTCTATCTATATATTCCTCATCGAAGCAAGCATCTCCCTCAATGAATAATTTTCTTTTACAAAATTCTTTTAATCCTGCTTTAGCGCAATACCTTAACATAACTTTCGGAAACACATCTGTTAATATAGCATCACCCCTCCATATAAGAGTTCCATAATCTGCAACCATCCCAATATCTTCTCTGTGGGTAATCAATAGGATTGTCATATTCAATCCCTTGATTTTACCAAAAATATGTAAAAAATCTTCAATAACAATGAAATCTAATCCAGAATCTGGTTCATCTAGTATAACCAATCTGGGTCTCATCGCAATCGTTGCTGCTAACTCTACTCTCTTTCTCTCTCCTCCGCTTAAAGATTCATCAATAGTACGATTCATATATCTTTCCGGCTCTAAGTTTACAATCTCTAAAGCTTCACGAATTATATCTTTCATATTTGCTTTATCCTTAATACCAAGCGATATATATTTGGGAATTGATAATCCATCGATTCTTGCTGGTTCTTGCCATGCTAAAGTTATACCTAATTTGGCACGTTCTGTTATACTCATATCTGTAATGTCGATTCCATCAAAATATATTTTTCCTCCAGAGGGTTTATAATTATTTAATCCCATTATAGTATATGCTAAAGTTGATTTTCCAGATCCGTTTGGACCAATAATAGCATGAATTGAACCTTCTTTGACACCAAATGAGACCTTATTTATTATTACACATTCTTGATCAAATGTAGGTATTGTTAGATCTTTTACTTCTAATATCATTTTAAAACACTAAATATTAAATTATTAAAATTTTTAAGAGCTCTCAAATAAGATCTTAAATTCTCGTTTGAATAAAAATTTAAATTTTCTTATAATATCATCGGAAGAAAAATAGAGATTTCAAATCTCTGATTAAATTATAGTAGATAACTTAAAAAAGACCTTTAATATTATATTCTTAGTTTTCATTATAAATCTTAAAAATAAAAAATGCATAATACTTTGTAATTTAAAAAAGTGAGAATAATGGTAAAGAAAGAGTACATCTGTGACAAGGGAAAAAGAAGTTCAATCGTTATAGAAGATGTTTCAATTGAAATTAGGGAAGGAGCGACACTTATTTTAGGATTTGCGGGAATTGGACTTATCGGGCCAATTGTTGCTAATACTTTAATTGAACAATTACCAGATATTAAAGAAATTGGTTTTATCACCAGTGAGTATCTCCCCCCAATCTCTGTGTTTTATGCGGGCGTTTTGAAACACCCATTCCGTCTCCTTTATTCAGCTCAATCAAATCTTATAATAGGCATTTGTGAAGTTCCTTTTCAAATTCCAACTGCCTACAATGATTTGAGTAAGACTATATGCAACTGGGCTTTATCGCAAGATGTTAAAGCAAAAGAGTTAGTCATTTTTCAAGGAATACCTCAAAGAGGTATTATTGATGAATATCCTGTATATTATGCTGCAGAAGAAGTAATGATTGATCAGCTTGAAAAATTTGGAATTAGTAAAGTTGAAAAAGGAATCATTGTGGGTCCTGAGGCAACTGTATTAAACGAAGCATTAGTAAATAGATTGAATGCTTATGCTTTATTTACTCCCGTGTTAGAAATCCCTACTCCAGAGGGTGCTGCGAGTATATTAGAAGTTTTAAGTAGAATTTATGATTTATAAATTGATACTTCATTTATAATAGAGCAGGGGAAAGAAATAAAGGCTAAGATGTTAGAGCTATCAGAAAAAGCTCAAGAGTATAAAAAACAACAACAATTACAGGTAACTGGTA
>CAYNEU010000468.1:0-4451 GCA_964396275.1 uncultured archaeon
TAGAATTGGATGAAGATTTGAAGTATTTGATGATTTTGCGGAAAAACACATTTTCATACCACCAAAAATTTTATTGGTAGGGGAACTAGGTGTTGGAAAAACAACTATTATCAATCTTTTTGAAGGAGAAACTATCTTAGAGTTAGACGAAGATCTAAATGAAATCATTCAAAAAACTATCCCTTTAACAGATTTTAAAAGAATAAATGAAGTTGTATTACGAGAACTCGATTTAGAAGATTTAATTAAAAATGCAAAAATTTATAGACCTTTATTAGATTCAGTAGATATAATTTGCATTGTTACGAATTCGGGAGCAAGTAATTTAGGGAGAACTCAAAGATTATACTCTCAATTAGTGAGTAAGGTAAAGAAAGCTGATTTTTATGTAATAGCTAATTTTCAAGACTTACAAAATACATCATATGAACCTGAAAAAGTTGAAGACTTTTTTGGAATCCAAACATATGGTTTCTGTGCAATTAAAAAAGGTGCTAAAGAAAGGATTTTTGAAATAATAAATGAAATGCTAAGGATTTCAATTATAGAAAAAATAGAAAGTAAACAAGTTTAGAGGAGTTTGTGTAAAAGAATCAGAAGATCTCATGTTTAATGTTTATGAAAATATATTACATATATTTATAAAAAACATAAGGAAAATTAAAGTCAAAAATAAGAATTTATTTATTGTTAGAGAAAATTAAAATTCTGGTATGATATCGCATATTTATATTATTACAATGGATGGCGTTGTGCGCTATTCTAAATCATTTTTTGGTTCCACCTATGAAAATAGTGATATCATAAGCTTTTTAACTCTTATTACTCGTGTAAGTAAAAAGATTGGTGGAGGCTATATAAGATCATTAAATTTTGAGAATTTTAATTTTGTCTATGCTTACGGAAATCAAGATTATGTATTTATTATCATTACAGATAGTCATAATCTGGAAGAAATGGCGAGAGCTAAGTTAGAATTGCTAAAAGAGGAATATTTAAAACTATTTAAGAAAGGATTAGAAAAAGGGAAAGTTGAAAATGAAACGCTTGAAGAATTCACCGATTTTGTTGAAAAGCAAATATTCCTTCCTCCCAAACTTTTATTAGTAGGTGAGGAAGGTGTTGGAAAAAAAACAATTATGGATTTATTCCCTGGAGATACAATCTTGGAATTAGATGATGATATGACTGAAGTGGTTGAAAAAACCGTTAAAATTTCTAATATGAAAGGGATAAATAAGTTTGTGTTAAGAGAAATTAATTTTCATGATTTATTAGAGAATTTCAGTAAGTTTAAACCCCTAATAGAAACAGTAGATATCATTTGCATGGTTACAAACTCAGGAGCGGGTAATTTAAGCAGGACTAAGAATTTATATTCTCGATTAAAAGAGAGGGTAAAAAACGCAGATTTTTATATATTAGCTAACTTTCAAGATTCTATAAATTCTGCATTTGAGCCTAACAAGATCAGTGAATCTTTTGGATTACAAACCTTCGGATTTTCTGCTATTCAAGATGACTCTAAAGAACTTATTAATCAAATTATCAAGGAAATTTTAGAAACATCTATAGTGAATAAATTTAACAAGCAAAATCTTAATATAAATACTTTAAAAGAAATTAAGAAATAAAGATTATGATGAAATTTGATGAAGATTTTGTATTTCCTGTATATATTAATGAAGATGTCTTGATTAAAGTCAAACTATTATGTAAGAATTTTCAAAATGAAATTTTTGGATATCTAATTGGTAATATCTTGAAATGGAATGAAAAAATTTATGTTAAAATTAAGGAGCTTCTTTTTCTTTTAGGTGCAATCCATAGTGATAAATATTCAACAGCTCAAATAGAGGGTGCTGCCGGAAAATATGAGAGAAAATTTCGAAGATTAAAAAAAAGAAGTGCAGATGATAGTTTAAGAGTTGTTGGTTGGTGGCATTCTCATCCAGATTTTGGATGCTTCTTATCAAAAACCGATTTAAAAACTCAACTTTATTTTTTTCCTGAATCCTATCAAGTAGCTTTAGTCGTTGATCCAATAAGAGATGATTTACAATTTTTTACTCTAGATAAAAATACCGAAAAAGGTTATAAAGAAGTGAGTTATGCAGTTCTTGACATAAATTCGAAATAACCTTATAAATATCATATAAATGCCAAGTAGAGAAAAAAGAAATGAGGAATTAAAAGTCTATGGTCTTGAATCCATAGACACGGATAAATTTGATCGTCAAAAACGTATTAGTGGTTGGGATCAAAAAAAAATTTCAAATGCAACAGTTCTCGTTATTGGTGTCGGTGCTACGGGAAATGAAGTTGTAAAAAATTTAGTGTTAACAGGTATTGGAAAATTAATATTAATCGATTACGATATCATAGATATTTCAAATCTAAATCGATGTGTGTTATTTAACCGTCAGAGTGCTCAAAGTAAAGATTATAAAGTGGATGTGGTAAAAAATGCATGCGAAGAATTAAATCCCGATACGGAAATTGTAGCTGTTAAAAAGGATTTAAATGATATTGATAAAAATCTATATAAAAAATCTGATGTCATTTGTTCATGCCTCGACAATGTCGAAGCGAGATTACAAGCAAATAATTATGCATATTATTATGGAGTTCCTTTTGTAGATTCTGGTATTGAAGAGTTCTTTGGTAGTGTTCAATCAGTATATTCCGAAGAAAAAGATGCTGCATGTCTACAATGTAGTATTTCCAATGCTGATCTTGATTTAATGTGGAAAAAATTTTCATGTACGGGTCAAGAAATTCAAGGTGAAGACGGTGAGACAATTGCAAAGATAGCAACAATTATAACAACTACTTCAATTATTGGTGGTCTACAATCACAGCAAGTACTAAAATTTATCTTAGGAATTGATCATTTTAAAGAACATGGTAATTGGAATTCTTCTATAGGTAAACCACTGATTGGTAAACAGCTAAATTATAATGGATTATTAAATAAATTTAGGGTTGTGGAGAAATTAAAGAACCCCGATTGTTGGACGTGTTCTTATGATAAGAAAAAGTGAATAATTTTATGTAAATTAAATATTGAGAATACAAAATTTATGAATACCCAAAAAATAATAAACAAAAAATCAATAATAATTATGATTTAATTTTTAAAAATTAAAATTGAGGGGTAAAAGAATTGCCAGAGCTTCCTTTTGAAATTTGGAAAGATAGAATCGAAAATGAACTCACCAACATAAATAAATTAAGAGTGTTAGAAGAAAATTCAATAATAAAAGGAGAGAGTAGTGTCGAACTCACATTAAACATCAAAGCATTAGGACTCATCAAAAATAAAGAAGAATTGATGCCCCAAAGATCTCATCGAATTTTCTTAAAAATAAATCGATCATTCCCATATCCAGGTGGTATCGATTTTTCGTGGTTAACAAATATTTTTCACCCTAACATTCATCCTGTTCAAATTCCTCTTGGAGGTTCCGGTACAGGATATATTTGTCTTAATGTCTTAAAAAAATGGTCTCGATTGTCTGATTTAGAAACAACTGCTAAAGCTCTTAAAAGCTTAGTAGAAAATCCTAATCCTGATGATCCTCTTAATTATCCACCATGTTTAGAGGCTGCTGAATTGTTCAAAAAGAAATCAATGGCTGATATTAAGGAAGAACTTAATATTACTGAGGAATCAGTTGAGGAAAAAGAGGAAGAAGATGAGGATGTTTTAATAATCGAAGATTAGGAGCCACCAATAACTTTAGCCCAAAGAATTAATTTATCATTTTCCTGTAGTCCAAATTTGTGAACAGCATCCTCAATAGTTATAGTATTTGGTAACTCTTGATCTTTAAGGACGAGTGTATATGAACGTTGTTCAGCACTTATAATACCCATATGTTTTATAATAATATCTACTATTCTCTCAATCTGATGATGATTTTTAACATCCAATTTAATTAATTTACCTGTTCTTGAATCTTCAACTGAAATTCTCATTTTTTTTCGCACCTTCAATTTTTTTTTTATATGGTAAATATTATTTTTGTTATTTTTAATTTTTATTTTTTATAAATTGATTTTTCACATTTTATCCAGAAGTATCTCTGCTTATACTACTTGAATCTGATTTATTTCTAATTGATAAATAAAGTATAAATCCAATAAAGAACGGAATAATCCATACTATTAAGACCCATGTCGCAGCATTAATTTTTTTTCTTTTAGCATCCCTATATACCCAAATTGCTAAAAATATCAATATAGAATAAGGTATTACTAAAAATATTAAGAGTAACAGTGCTACCAAAAAATATAAATCACCTAAAACAGAAAAAATCATAAATATCATTTTCTTTTCCTCTCTAATAGTTTATTTTACTTATGTACTTTTTTATTTTTTACTATTTTTGATGGCTTGTGTGGTTCTTAATTTCTTCAATTTTAGGGAAATTTTTTTTTGGTGGGGC
>CAYNEU010000469.1:0-10771 GCA_964396275.1 uncultured archaeon
TCAGAAATCTTATGACCATATCCAAAAAATTTGGGATTCATAGAATTCAGTATATTGTTTCTTCGAACGATCTGTTCGTGAGTTAATTTAGGAGCAGTATTTTTCAATACTTCAATGATTTCTTGGGTTATTTCTGTGATTATAGAAATTTTTCTAACCCCTTTTTTTGTTTTAATTCTTTACTTTTTTCTAGGTAAGGCTCGATAAGTTCAATTATTTTGGGATTAAAGTTTTTTATAGTGTGCAATTCATCTCTCTTATAAACGTCTAAAATCGATTCTTCTAGGTTATTAAGATTCAATCCTGCCCACATTAGAGTTTTATTCGATTTACCTGTTTTTAATGCATCTATATACTCTTTATTTAAGAGAAATTCTGAAACCATATAATTCCATTTACGGAAATCTGAAGGAATCCAACGTTTTACTCGGACATTGACTTTATATTTTTGACATAAATTCCATAATTTATTATTAATTTTTTTACTATAATCTGAGGGTGGATGCATCTGACCTTTATATAATTCAAGTAGTGGTTTAACAATATGAGCATATTTGCTATTTTTCAATTTATTAATAAAATATTGAGCTTGAGAATCCCTCATGGTTAAACCAGGCGAAAATAATACAAAATCAGCACCAGCGTCTTTAGATTTTTTTATTACATCTTCTAAGCTATCATCAGTATCCTCTAGAAATGGAATTATAGGAATGAAATATGTCCCAACTTGAATATTAGGAGCTTCTTTCTTTATCTTTTTTAAAGCTTCAAGGCGTTCCGAAGGTAAAGAAGAATAAGGTTCTAAGAATTTCGCTAGTTCTTCATTTGTAGTTGATATAGAGAATCCTATAGTACACCATGTCTCGTCTGCAATTTTTCTAAGAATATCAACATCTCGAGCAATTAGGTTCGATTTAGTAGCGATATTAATTGGAAATTTATAGTTTGCAATAACGTGTAATATTTTCCTGGTATGTTCAATTTTCTTTTCAATAGGTTGATAGGCGTCATTTACACCACCAGGAGCAATTACATCAGGTAATAATGTTCGAGCTCTTTTAAGCCTCTGATCTAGTTTTTTATCAAAATTAGTCTTTATAATTACTTCATTTTCGAAATCCTCTATATAGTATCGTTCACTTCGAGCATCACAATATATGCAAGCATGGGCACATCCAGAATATGTGTTTAAAGTGTATCGAGACCAAAACCATGAATCCGGAAATTTTAATTTATTTAAGACTGATTTAAACTCCTTATATATATATTTGACCATTATAATGATTAATAATTTAGTATTGGTCAATAATAAAATAAAGAATTTAAGATTAATGAAAGAGACGTATATGAAATTCGAAATAAGAGAAAAAACGCCTTTTTAATACATATAAAGAAGTGATCTAATATGGAAATGGAAAGTATTTAACAGGCGTTTTTTCACCAGTAACATACAAATTTGTAAATATAACTTTTTGCTTTATGAAATATTAAAAAAGGTGTCTTTCCCATAAAATTCAAATCTTCGTGAAACCATCCTTTCACGATCTTATTCACAAAATTATGTGATATTATTTAGATTTTAAATATGCGCCCGCCGGGAATTGAACCCGGGTCCCAGAATTGGAAGTCCTGGATGATAGCCACTACACAACGAGCGCATGATATTCTTTTGAATAAAGCTAGTATTAAATAAAGTGTTTAATTTCATTTAACTTTTCTGCTTTTAGTAAATTTAGATTATTTTATGATAGAATTCATACCAATTAATAAATTTACTAATAACCACCCAAGCATCTAATGAATGTTTTGATATTGAAATTACATTATTTGATAACTCTGAAATTTCATCGGAGAAATTGCTTTTCTGAAAACCACCAATAATTGCCAGTAATTCCTTAGTGGAATCACCATAAAATAGTTTATTATAATCATTAATTAAAGCACCTTTACTAGAAAGTAGAAAAATCTCTGGATCCGTAAACTTGTCAATTAGAGTTTGTAAATTTCCTTCAAATTGCGAAATTAGTTGATTTCCATTTACATTTATATTACCATCAATCAGAAGCTTTGCCAATAACCCTTTAAATCGATTATAATTTCTTGCGATTCTAATTTCTGGATTAAACTCAAAAATCTTATTATTTACAGTATGAATGAATAGTTTTAAATTGCCAGTCTTATTTAAGGGGGATCCTAGGGCATTAAGTAAACATAAATGAGCAATGTCTGGGCGACCTCTTTTTTCTGGGTTTTTTAAATTTTTCATTGCCGAGTGATGCAAGGCATTATCTAATAACTGTGAAGAATAAATTCTTGAAGACAAATTTTTCTTCACCGCAGGATGATTCCTTATTTGTTTGGGTATTAATTCTAATCCACATTCAACCAATACAATGATTAATGGCATAAACTACTTCCTGTAAATAATTAAAATAATAATATTATTTCTTCTCACTTTATAATTTGATGAAATACCTTGTAGTTTTATTACACTCAAAACAAGTTAAAGAGACATGAGATCCTTTTCCTTGCTGTGAGTGCATTCTTATTCTATAATTCATACCTGGGTATAAAAACATTTTACATTTATGACATATCCGTTTTTTCCACTCAAAAGGGATTTTTATTTTAGCTCTTTGAGCATAACGCCTTGCTAAATAAACGTATCGATTCGCAAGAGTTTTATTTTTAGGAAACACTTCATGAGCTTTCTGAAAGAGGTAAAGCATTCGGGAATTTGCAATCTTTTTTGCAATATTTTTAGGATTTTTGTTACCTTTTGGCATTTAAATTTTGTTGAAGATAATTTTAATTGAATTTTTCAATATTATATTTAGTGAGTATAATGCTTTTACCCCTAATATCTATTAGATGAGAGTTTGTTAATTTCGAGATTTCAATAGCTAATTTATTAATATTAGCTCTAGTCGCAATGGATCGCAATGCTTTGATTTTTATGATTTTGTGTCTTTTTAATAATTTTAGAATATGATTAATAAAATCATCTGTAAGACCTTTTTTTCCTAGAATTGCATCAGGGTCTGCTAATAACACTTTTTTAAAATCTTCAGAATAGGGCATACTTCGTTCTTAAAATAATAAAATTATTAATTTAAAAGTATTATATTAATATTTAGTAATAGCATGGTTTAAGTCTTCTTATTGATCTTATTATTAGTCATTTTATTAAAAAAGGTAGCTATAGGCAAGTTAAAGTAAATTTGATAATAAATTTATAATTATGAGTTTTAATTATAATATTAAGCATGAAAGAGTGTATTTTTAATTCTTATATTAAATTAAAATTAGAATCCCATGTTAAATAAGATAAAAGCGGGCATTGCCAATATTGCTCTGAATTTCATTTCCGTTGAAGCAAAACTCTCCTATATGTTCCTCGAGACGTTTCCCAAAAATATTCACCCCATTGTTATCCTTCCCGCCGTCAATACAGTCATGCGATACATTGTTCATAAATTGAAAAAGAGGAGCATTCATGGGCTGGTTTGCAATGGAAAATTGAATAATGTTGAAGTGTCCATAATCCAGACGAACATGGGGAGCCCCAGCACAGCAATGATAATGGAAGCTCTTAAAATTTGCAATTGTAAAGCCGCCATCCGCATAGATTTTTGCGGGGGATTAAAGACCACCTTAGAGAATAATCATTCTATAGAAACGGGGTTAAATCTCGGAAACATGGTTATTCCGAAGACTGTATTCCTTACTGATGGAACTTCTTTACAATATTTACAGGAAAATGCAGCCCACTTGAAAGACAATCCGTTATTTCAAAATCATGTTATAGAAACTTTAGAAACTTGGAAATATCCAACTTTAAATGATAGTTATTGGTCGGCAGACAGTCCTGAACCGATTTATGCTATATTCAATAATAATAAAGGGGAGTGGAATCGGCGGGAGCGACAAGATATTCTCTGGAGCTCGGATACTCTTTTTTGTGAACCATCCGAAGCTATTAACACTTGGAGGTTACATAAATGTAATTCAGTCGATATGGAGAGTTGTGCAGTATATCTTCTGGGTGCGCTATACAAGATACCCGCGATCTCTTTGCTTGGTGTTTCAGATATAGTCGATGTTGATGAGCTAAATTTAATGAAGTTAAACAAAATACATCCCGGAATATTACAATCATTGGATGATGTGTTTCATCTGTTGTCGAAATGTTTACCAATGGTGCACGAATTGGTTGAGAAGAACTAATACAATTACGGCTCGGAAGGATTATTATGAACGAAAGAGACGAATTTTTTCTGCGACGTACCATCCAATTGGCTAAGCAAGCGCGAGAGAATGGACAGGAACCGTTTGGTGCTGTACTAGTTAAAAATAATGAGATCGTAGCAGAAGGAGGTAATCAGATTTATGCCATTTCTGACCCTACCGCGCATGCAGAAAATGCACTAATCCGGGATTATTGCCAAAGGAACAAACTTATGAACTTGGAAGGATTTAGCCTGTATTGTAGTACGGAACCATGTATGCTTTGCTCAGGAGCGGTGTTTTGGGCACGGATCACCAAGATCGTCTTTAGCGTTTCGCAAAAAATGCTCCAAAAGATCAGTGGCGGAACGACCAAAACAGATTGTCGAACCCTTCTTAAACCTCACCAGTGGATAGAAATCATCGGTCCTGCATTAATAGAGGAGGGTTTGAAAGTCCTTGAAGGATATCAATTTGAAAAATCAAACTTAATAAGCTGATGATAGCAAACATTAATCATCTAACCATTCGGAGTTTTCACTTTTTTTATTCTAACTTTTTAAATGTATTACTTAATCTTTGATAGTAGAACCCTTACTGATAGTATATTGTATTTCCTTCAAAAAAGCTATGAACAACACATAACAGCTATATATATTAATCTTATTTAATTTAGTAGAATAGAATTAGAAATATTCATTTTCTTAGACGAAAAATTTTTAATTTATTAACAATTTCGATATTTGTCATGTCAATATTTGTCGTTCAACCGGAAAAACTTGTAGAAGCATTAGCAGAAAAATTAAGAGGTTATCCAGAAATTTCTCCTCCAAAAGGTTCAGAGTTTTGGAAAACAGCATTTTTTAAAGAATTAGCGCCACAAGACACTGAAAATTTTTGGTTTATCAGATGTGCTTCAATTCTTAGAAAAGTAAAAAAATTTGAACCCATAGGTGTAAATAAACTTAGGAAATTTTATGGTGGGAGAAATCGAAGGGGTCCAGGGCTGAATCATTCTGCAAAAGGAAGTGGAAAAATAATAAGAGTAGCTTTGCAACAGTTAGAGAATGCAAAATTAATTGACAAGATGGAAAAAGAAGGAAGAACCGTCTCTGCAGAAGGTACAAGTTTATTAGAACGAACAGCTTACGCAATTTTAAGACATTAGATATAAAATTTGTAAGATTTAGGGAATTATTGTGAGTGACGAAGAAGAATTAGATAATATCAGAAAAAGAAAATTAGCAGAATTAAGACAACAAGCAGCACAACAACAAATCGCAGAAGCTCAGCAAAAAGAGTTTAAAAATAAAAAATATCTGTTGATGAGGAAGATATTAAGTCAAGAAGGAAGGCAAAGATTAGAAAATATTCGGATGGTTAAACCACAATTCGCAGAACAAATTGAGTTAGAATTGATTCAATTATTTCAATCAGGACAATTAAGAGGCGCAACGCCGTTACCAGATAATGCATTTAAAAAGTTATTAGAACAAATTTCTTCAATAGGAAAAAAAAAAGAGTTTAATATTAAAAAATGATTATAAAAAACAGAAACATTTAAGAGATCAGAAATTATGGCGAGAAATAAGAATTTACCTTCTAAATTGCGAAGAGCAAAAAAAGCTAAACAAAGTCAAACAATTCCAAATTGGATTACTATAAAGACAAATCGTAGAGTGAGAGATAGTCCCTATTCGAGAAGAACATGGAGGAATACTCGACTTAAACGAGATTAACTAAGTAAGAAAAAGGATCTGAAATAAGATGGCAAAAAAAGAAAAAGAAATTAGTTTAGATGATTTAGAAGAAGAATTAGTAGATTCTGAAGTTGAAGAACCTGAAGAAATTGAAGAAATAGAAGAATTTGGTCTGGATGAAATTTCTGAGGAAGAAGAAATAAGTGAAATTTTTGAAGAGGGAGTTGAAGAACGAGAAGAAATTGAGGAAGAGGAAGCTCCTAAAGAAGAGATTATAGATGAGAGAATATACATAATTCCTCTTGCTAAAGCTCGAAAAGGGCCTAGACATAAACGAGCTAATAAAGCGGTTAGGTATCTTAGAGAATATATGACGCGTCACTTTAAACCAGAATCTTTAGTAATAACTCAAGAAGTTAATGAGAAGATTTGGGAGCGTTCCATTCAAAAACCTCCACGAAAATTAAAAGTTAGAGCAACAAAGAATATTGATGGATTAGTAGTCGTTTATTTAGGGTAGGGGTAATTAAATTTTATAGGAATTCAAAAATAATATACTCATTTTAAGACATATAATTTAAAGAATTAAAATCAAATCTCAAGAATATCAATAGCAAAGATCAAGTAATTCACAAATTAAAAATAGAATAATGATTCTTAGAGCCCAGATTTTTGGTCGAAGTTTAATTGGAGTATATCTAGCTGCCAATAATTCATTTATTCTTTATCCTCCAATATTACTGAATACATTACTGGAAAAATTTAAAGACACTTTTAAGGTTCCATTTTATCCTCTTACAATTAATAATTCTAATTTATTAGGTGTATATACAGTATCAAATAAATACGGGATAATAGTACCACATATTATAAGAGAAGATGAGCTTAATAATTTAAAACTGCATGTGAAAGAGTCGAGCCAAATTGGAGTTCTAAAATCAATTGATAATGCTTTTGGAAATTTAATCTTATGTAACGATAAAGGCGCAATAATCAGCTCTTTCTTAGAAGATTATAAAACAGAGATTGAAGATATTCTAAATGTTGAGGCTGTTATTTACGAATTTGCGGGCTATTATCTCCCCGGATCAATCTCATTAGCGAATAATTATGGTTGCTTAGTACATCCTCTATCAACTGATAGTGAAATCGAAATTATATCTTCCATTCTAAAGGTCGATGAAGTTGATGTATCGACTATAAATCGTGGAGTGCCTTATCTAAGGTCTGGAGCAATAGTTAATGATGAAAGTGGAATTTTTGGGGTTAATTGTACTGGTCCCGAATTAATGCGTATAACAAGTATTTTACATTTATAGAGTATATATTAAAATTTGCGATCTCTTTATTTATATCTAATTTGCTTTAAAATCCTACATAGATTGAAATACAAAATTTAATATTTTTAGAAATATTATCGTATTTTAAAAGCTTTGAAATAGTGGTTTAAATAAGTTATGCCAGAGATTAAAATTTTCAGAATTATTGGTAATTACAATAAAGATCATAAAAAGTATTTATTCAGAAAAGAAGTACGTGCCTTAAAAGAAGAAGAGGCTCTTGAAAAGGTACTATCTCAAATTACTTCAATTGGAATATACAGACGTCAAATCAACATTCAAGAAATTGGAGAGATATCTTTAGAAGAATCTCAAGATTATCTCATTCGAGAATTATCAGAACAATAAAGAAAACTACTAAAAGATTTGATAAAAATGGAACAATCTCAAGAGTACCAACAACAGTTATTAAAATTTCGATACTTTAAAGAACAAGGCGAAATGTTTCAGAATCAATTAGAAATTATAAATGCCTCTTTAGCAAATGTCATGAATACTAAGAGGACCATTGAAAATTTAAAAGAGGGAATAAAGGAAGATGATGAAATTCTTGTTCCAATTGGAGGATTAGTATATTCTAAGGCGTCTATTAAAGAACCAGAGAAAGTTTTATTAGCTGTAACTCAAGATGTTATTATTGAGAAGGATTTAGATGGAGCTCTTGAATTTCTTAACAAATTAATTGAACAACATAATGAACAAGTACAGTTTTTAACAACACAAATTCAAAATATAGATCTAAACCTTAAAGGTATTTCTCAAAATATTCAAAGAAGTTACACATAAGAATAATTTTTTATATTAAGCTTGTTATAATCTTAATTATTTTTCAGAACTCTATGGAGAAATAAATGCTCGAGAAACTAAAAAACACATTTTCATCATTTGTTAAAAAAACTTTAACAGAAAAAAAGTTAGATGTGGCTGTTAATGATCTCAAATTACTTCTTTTAAGTAACGATGTAGCTATTGACACTGCCGATGAAATTTGTGATAGGATTGTTGAATCTTTTAAAGGAGAACAAATAGGGCGTTTAAAATCAACCCAAAAGAAATTATTTGAAACTTTAAAAGACATTATAACTGAGATCTTAACACCTGAAGAAGAAATTGATTTAATCGCAGAAATTAACAAAAAAAGTGAACCTTACGTAATTTTATTTCTTGGAGTTAATGGTACAGGAAAAACTACTACTATGGCAAAGATCGCTTATTTTTTAAAAAAATATGGTTTCTCAATTGTTGCTGCTGCTGCAGATACATTTCGAGCCGCAGCAATCGAGCAATTATCTTATCACATGAAGAATGTAGGAATACGAGTTATAAAGCATGAATATAAATCAGATCCTGCTTCAGTTGCGTATGATGCTATAGAGCACGCTAAAGCAAAAAATATAAATGTGGTTTTAATCGATACAGCCGGAAGGCAAGTTACAGATAAAAATTTGATGATAGAGATACAAAAAATTTGTAGAGTTGCTCAACCTGATTGTCGTATATTTGTAGGTGACTCTTTAGCAGGTAATGATGCTCTTTTTCAAGCAAAAGAGTTTAAAAGACATGTTGGTATTGATGCCAATATTTTGACAAAATTTGATGCTGACGCAAAAGGTGGGGCCGCATTGTCAATTTCCTTTGAAACGAAAAAACCGATCATTTTTTTAGGGACAGGGCAGAATTATGAAAATTTAGAACCTTTTAATCGAGATCTATTTATCTCAAACATACTCGAAATTATATAATCCTAATTTAAATAGCCGTCGTAAAAGATAACTTTTTTATCTGACTGTACTTTTTTTTTATTGTGTCAAATTATCCGAAATATGAGAATTATACGAAGTCTACCAAACAGAAAAAACCAGGGATATATGAAAGACTGGCTTTATTCGTCCAAAACTCAAAAAGAATAATAAAAATTGCAAATAAACCTACAAAAAAAGATTATTTCTTAGTATTCAAAATTTGTGCGATAGGTATTGTGATTTTAGGTGCCCTTTCATATGTAATACAATTAATTTTTTCTGTTGCAATGCCTATTGGTTGAGTTGAAGAAAATTTTTAAAAAAACCACACTAAGATATTTTCTGGAATAACCAATTCTTCTTCTTTATTTTTACTAGCAATTAATTTAATTTTCATATTAATTGAAAGTGAAAGGAGCCTTTTTGACAAAATACCATCAATTATTAAATACTGGGTATCTTTATAATTTCTAATTTTTTCGAAAATTTCGCTTACGGGCATATCAAATAACTTTTCAAGAGTCTTATTAAATCCAATAGCAAAACCCGGTTGTATATTCTGTATAGCTTTAATAATTACAGTTTCATCTTTTATTTTTAATTTCTTTAAAATTTTCTGAATGCTTCCATCAATATCGTCGTTTCCTTTTTGAGTTTTATCTTTTTCTTTAATCACTTTAAAAATTTTTGCTGGTTTTTTGTTTTGCAAGGCTTTTATCATCTGCTTTCGGGTTAATTCTTCTACTTCTGATCCATTAGGAGCTCTAGCGACCTGATCAATCTTAGCAACTTGTAATAACTCATTAAGAATAATCGTTCCGCCACGGTCTCCATCGACAAATGCTATTACTGATTTTTTTTGTTTGGTTAATTTAATTACTGACTTTGGAACTTGAGTTCCTTGAACGGCAATCGTGTTTTTAACTCCAATTCTTAATAGATTTAAAACATCGGCTCGACCTTCTACAATAATCAATTCTGGATTATTATCCACTTCTGGGCCCGCAGGAAGATTTTCTGAACCCCATGAAATAATCTCTCCAAGTTTAATATCTGTATCAATTTGTTCTTCTATTTCACTTTGTTCTAGGGATTTTTGATCCCATTCTTTTAAAAGTTCTGCTGCTCTTTCTATTATTTGTTGTCGTTTAGTTTCGCGAACATCCCGAATTTCGATAAGTGTAATTTCTGCTTCGCATGGTCCCACACGAGAAACAGTTTCAACAGTTGCTGCCAATAATGCAGTTTCCTTTCTTGTTAAAGAGGATGGAATATTTATACTACCTTTCGAAATTCCTTCTTTTGATTCATTTTCAACCTCTATTCTACCAATCCTTCCCGACTTCTGTAAATCCCTTAAATCAAGATCTAATAGAAGACCTTCCGTTTGCCCAAATATTGCTCCAACGATATCTGATTTCTCAACTACACCCATAATTTTGAACTTAACTTCAATAATATATTTTGTAGTAAATTCTGATTGATTTGTAATTTTTATCACTTCTTTTTTTTGATTTATTTACATCTCCAATAAATCAAAATATAAAGGGATACTTATAAAGTAGAAGCAGATTCTATCCATTTAATTTAGAACCAATACGAAATTAATTATTTCTAATTAAAATCTTGAATTTTTAGTCTTTTAATGAAATCTATGAATTATTATTAAGTTTGAAATATAGATCTACTTCTTATGGTTTATTATAAGTCTGAACAATAATTTTGATTTACTGAATTGATAATATTTTTAATTAATTGTTTA
>CAYNEU010000470.1:0-4564 GCA_964396275.1 uncultured archaeon
CCTCCCCATCCCCAGAAACCGAAAATTTCAATAATTATCCCCCAAATAAGCATCCATGGTATTTTAACACCTCCAAGAGCTAAGTTCCAATTATAAAGACCATCCCAATCTTTAGCAGCACATCTATTAGAAAATTGAGGTCTAATAATTACAAATCCAATTAGTAGTATAATTATACCCCAAATTACACTCCAAATATCATAAAAAGGAATTGGAATTTGAAGACTAATTGGTAATGATGCATTTAAAACAGCAATTTCGGCGATTAAAACAAAATAATAAATTATTTCTATAATTCCATTTAGTATTACAAGTATCCACGCCCATTTGCCTAGATTTGATACCCAAGATGCATGTTTCCATTCTTCACTCATTTTTTTTTCCTCAATCCTTAAATTTTAAGAAGTAAAATTATTACTTTTTAGTTGTTAAAAAAATTCTTTAACTTATTAAGATTTAGAATTTTATTGATAGAATTTAGGAAAAATTACATACGCATATTCATATTGAAAAATTTGTAAAAATTTGTCAAAGATCTTTTATTTAGATTCAGATTCGAGAATTTCTCCTACATAATAAAGACCTACAAGATTTCCTCTCCGTTCGAATTTTCTTGAAACCAATAAGATTATAACATGTTCATTCTCATCTAAAAATTTTTTTTCAACAGCATGTTTAACAGATTGCTCTATGATTTCTTCAGCATCCATATTGAAGAAATCGACACTATCAATTTGCATTGCTTGGACAGCCCATACCAAATTTAATTCTCTAGCTGTTCTTTTATATGGTGTTATAGCAATAATGGGTAATGGTGGTCGATACTTAGCGATCATTCTTGCTCCATAACCTCTCCTTGTGATCACTAAAATTTTACCTCTAAAATTTAATGCTTCCATTTCTGAGGCTAATGAATAGATAGCATGTCCTAGAGTTTGCGTGTGAGTTAATCTATCAGAGTCATATTCATCTGGAATCCTTTTAGGCATGTTCTCAGTAGCTGTTTTTGCAATTTGGTTCATATATTGAACAGCATTAAGAGGATATTTTCCTACCGCTGTTTCTGCTGAAAGCATTACAGCATCAGTTCCATCCATAACAGCATTATATACATCATTTGCCTCTGCTCTTGTAGGTATGGGATTTGAGACCATTGATTCAAGCATTTGAGTCGCAACAATAACAGGTTTACCTTCACGATTACATTTATATATCATTTCCTTTTGCCATAAAGGTACTTTATCCGGATCTATCTCAACACCTAAATCTCCTCTGGCAACCATGATTCCGTCACTTTGATCTAAGATTTGATCAAAATTGGTTAATGCTATAGGTCGTTCAATTTTTGAAATTAATTTGACTTTGGAATTTCCATAATTTTCAAGTAATCTTTTAACATGTAAAACATCATCTCCTCCCGACACAAATGAGATCGCAACATATTCGGGATCAAGTTTCGCTATGAATTCAAGATCCTTAACATCTTTTTCAGTAGGGACTTTTTGAGACAATTCTCCAGCCGGGATATTAACCCCTTTTCTATTACTAATCAAACCTCCAGTTAAAACCTCTCCAACAACATGATCCGCTTCTTTCCGTATGATTTTAATTTTAATAATTCCATCATTAACAAAAAAAATTTCACCCACACTCATTGATTTAAGAAACCCTTTCAATGGAATTGAAAATTTTTCTTGATCTCCTTCGATTTCTTTTTCAAATACCTTTACTTCTTGACCGATTACTAAAGTATAAACTTGATCTTCTTTGAATTTTCCTACTCTAATTTTTGGTCCTTGAATATCTGCTAAAATTCCTACATCTTTAGTATACTCGCTTATTTCTCTTATTTTTTCGAATACTTCTTTTTTTTCTTCATGAGTTCCGTGTGAGAAATTTAATCTAAAAATATCAACTCCAGTGTCAATTAATTTTTTAAGCATCTCTTCTGAACTTGAAGCTGGACCAAGAGTACTTACAATCTTAACCGTATTTTCTCGAAATGACATTATTTTAACCCATATTTTATTTTAAAACTAATTTGGAATCTTAAATCAAAACTGTTGTGATGATTAATATAATTATTGTGTTTAAGCTTAAAAATTATTCATTTTCTACTAAATTCTTTACTTGTCTTAATTTATAACGAAATTGTCTTCTAAAAGATTTCAATTTTTCAATAAAATTAGTATAATCTTCAACTTCTTCAATTTCTTTTAGTAATAATAATTTAATCCTGAAGGTTTTTGGAAAGATTGAATATTGAATTAATTTCAAGTCATTTTTGACGGTAAATTCCCTTGCAAGTTGAACTAATAAATCAGAACTAGTGTGTGCCAGTGAAAGAGCTAAAAAATATCTTAATTTTGGTGTTTTAAAATAATTTTTTACAATAAAAAAGAAAAAATTTTTATAATTTTCACTTAAATCATAAATTTTCTCGACTAATAAGGTTTTAGGAACATTATTAACAATCTCAGAAATTGGGGCATGTTTCCCTCTTACTTTCTTAATGTTTTTAATAATTTCATTTTGGATGAAAAATTTTAAGTCTGTTTGGGTTGAATTGTGCATTTTTTAAATTATTGGTCTATCTACTTATAAATTATTAATTCTAAATATTTATTCTTTGTAAAAATTATAACTTCAATATAAATCCTTAATAACAAATTCCAAATCAAGATCTTTAAGAGTTTCTTTTAATGGATATCCATTCTCAGGATTCCAACCCATTTCACTGCAATATCCTTTATAGAAATCTTCATACTCAACGGATATACCTTTTGTTGGCCCCTTTTTATCTGGAGGATGACCAGTAACTCTACCAGGAAGTTTATTACTCGCAATATCTATCCCTTCACGTAAAGTGAAAGCTTGACGGAGGGTTTGAATTCTAAGTCCAATTTTTATCAATTCATCTACAGATACATTCCAACCAGCAAAATTATTAATGAGATCGATAAATGGATAAGGACCAAATAAAGTTGAAAACATGCATAAACCAGCACTATTTATAACCTGATGAATAGAAGTATCAAGCATTTGTCCTATCTGTTTTTTTTTCTCATTCTTTCTCCATCCTTTTGGTAGTCTAAAACCTTTCTGAAATTTATTAATAGGGCCTATATCAATAAAATCAATACTTGCGGCGGTATGTCTTCCTGGTGTGGGATCATAATTATAAGTGAATGCTAAGGAAGGAAACACTCTTGGATTATGCATTGCGATTTCTGAACCTAGAGATGTGATAGCATATTTTGCGGATTGTTTTCCAATTTTTTCTGCAGCTATTCTACTTCCATCAGCTAAAACATCTCCAATTCCTTCCCTTTTAATTATTTTTTTTACCATTTCAACAATAGCTTTTGAGTTACCCCACATTAATTTTAAACCGTCAGTGTCTTCTTCAGTTAAAATTCCATTTTCGAAGCACTCCATCGCAAATGCAATAGTTGCACCAGTAGATATTGTATCTATTGCTGCTCTATTACATAAATCATTTATCTCGAATATTGAAAGTAAATCATTATTGAGTAAAAGAGCTCCAAAAGAACAACACGTTTCATATTCTGGAAGGAGTGTTTCATCTAGATTTATTTCTGGAATTTTTAAAATTCCACCACATTGAACTGGGCAACTAAAACATCCATATTCTCTGATTTTATATTTTTGAATCTCAATTGCAGACAAATTTTTTGATTTTTTAAATGGAAAATCATACATCCCTATTCCACTCCAGTTTTTTATTGGAGAATCGTTTGTTTCTGCTGATAGAGTATTTGCGACACTAGTTCCAAAAGATTTATAAATTTCTCTTATCATTTTTGGAGGTCCTGCAAACCTTATTCTAAATCTGCGAATTGTTTTAGCTAATCTTGGGACATTTTTAAGGATTGATCTTATTAATTTATTAGGCTTTTGACTTGTTCCACTTTCATTATAGATTTTCACTAATTCTAAAAAAGTATCCCGATTATGGATTGAAATTTTTTTATTTCCCTTTAAAACAAGAGCTTTTAATTTTTTAGAACCCATTATTGCCCCTAAACCTGCTCGGGCGGCAATTCTTCCCTTATCATTAGCAATTCCAGAAAGATAGGACAATTTTTCACCAGCCTGTCCAATTCCTGCAACCTTAATGAATTTACCATGTTTTTCCTTCATTTTAGATTCCGTTTCAATTATATCTAAACCCCAAATCTCTGAAGCATCTAAAATTTTCTTTTCATCCTCGATTATCGAAATATATTTAGGTGTGTTAGCAGCACCTCTAATTATAATTGCATCATATCCACATTTCTTTATCTCAGGGCCAAATGTTCCTCCACAATTAGAATCCCCCCAAGTCCTTGTTAAAGGAGATTTACCTGCTACCATATACCTCCCTGAAAACGGTGCTGCAGTTCCCGTTAATAATCCCGGAAAAAAACCAAAAACAGATTCAGCACTTAATGGATCAATATTAGCTGGCATATTTTCATAAATCAATTTTACACCTAATCCATATCCTCCAAGATA
The DNA here is from genome assembly GCA_964396275.1 of uncultured archaeon. Lineage (GTDB taxonomy): Archaea > Asgardarchaeota > Lokiarchaeia > Sigyniarchaeales > SOKP01 > Loki-b32. The sequence goes on from CAYNEU010000470.1 coordinate 4,519, forward strand.
TTGACGATAAATCTCTTCGGATAGTGATTCTTCCTTAAAATTCTCT
>CAYNEU010000471.1:0-3906 GCA_964396275.1 uncultured archaeon
ATTCAAAAAGTAAATCAATATTACTTATTTGAATATATCGAAACTTCTGCTTCAGCAAATGAAAATGTGGAAAAATTATTTTACAGATTAGCAATTGCAGCTTTACTTGATTTTAAACCTAGGCTTGGAGAAATCGTAGAATCCAACCATTTTAGATTTAAGATTTTACTTGCTGGGGCCGCTGCAGTTGGGAAATCTTCACTAATAAGAACATTTACTAAAAAAAGCTTTGAACAAGATTATAAATTAACTATTGGTTTAGATTTTATGATACAGGATCTTGAAATTCACGAAGATGATCTCCCAAATGAAACTCTAGAACTAATTAAGAAATCAATTAAAAGTTATAAAAAATTAATTAAAAAATATCGCAAGAGAGAAGAAATATCTGAGATTATAGAAACATTAAAAGAAACATAGGAATATTTATCGAACTCTCAAAATTACTCCTTTTTGGGTATAATAGGATTATACAAAATGTGTTTGGCTAGCAATCATATCTGCCTTATGGACTAAATTTGCTAGCTCATTCATATCTATTGGATAATATTTACTCCATTGACCATGATGGAATATGATTGCTTTATACATCTCATCGTCATAGAATAAAACATCGTCATTTTTTTTGAGTACTGCTATTGCTTCTTCAATATGGTAATGCCTCCCCTCATAATTGAACTTCCTTACAATTTCATCATGAACTTTATCTAATTCTTCGCGTGCTACTGTAATCTTAGATATAATGTCTTTTTTTTTATAAGAATAATATGATATTTTTCCAAAATCGTGATATATTGCAGTTAGTACTGCTTTTTTAACATCAACTTGATAACTCTTGGAGTTGCTTAACTTATAGGCATAATTTGTAACCAATAGGATATGATCAAATAGACCACCTTCATACCCTCCGTGAAAACCTCTTAACGCTGCTGGCAACTTTCTTGCTTCTATTAAAATTTCCTTTACAACTTTTCTCGCTGAATCATCTAGTTCAGAAAGGTCAAAAAAGAAATCAAATCCCTTATAATCGAAATCTAATTGTTTTTTAAGATCTTCATTTATAAAATGATTAATGTCTAATAAATCGATTTTATTACTCTGATTTAATTCAAATATTTTTGTATTGAATTCTGTTAACAGTCTGTGTGCTAATATTGAATCTTGACCATTTAGAATGTAGAAAAATTTCACAATATGCTTACAAAATTTGTTATTTGGTTTCTTTCGTGCTAAATAATCAGGACAATCATGATATATCATATCATATGCGGTTTTCTGAGATATATCAAAATTAAGCTTATATGGAATTAATTTATTACCTTGTACTTCTGCTTCAATTAATCCAATTTCTTTATCTATCTTTAAAATTCTTATGCAATTATTTGAAATGGATTCTGCTCGATCTAAAGTACTTTTATCGCTTAAATTTTTAAGTATTTCTGCAAAATCGTTTTGAATAACCATTATTTTTTATAATAGTTTTGAAAATTATTTAAAACAATAGTCTCATATTAATTTAAGTTTTTAAACCAAAAAAAATTAAATAATCATATCCTTATTATCTTAAAAAAATTAAGGTGTGAAATTTGAGTATTGATGAACTACAAGAAGAAGTTGATAAGTTATTAGAAGAAATGGATGAACTTCAAGAAGTTTGTGACACACTTCCGCAATGCGAGGAAGATGATGGTTGTGCTACATGCGAAACTAATAAAAAAATTGAAGAACTTGAACAAAAAATAGAAGAGCTCGAAAATAAAGTAGAAGCGTTGTTGGGAGAAGAAGAAGTTGATGAATAAAATCTCCCTCTTATACGATTAAAAACTTTTCTTTTCTTTCTTATAAATCTCTAATATTTTTAATTTATCTTTATAAATTTTTAAAGAGATATCTTAAGTTTCTTGACATAATAAATTGTTGTATCTGTCTACTTCCTCCAATTATCTCTTGGATTCTTGAAATATTTAGATAATCCTGCATCAGTGTGTTATCACATAAGCCGGCTCCGCCCATCAAATTTGCAGTTTCATAGCACACTTTCTTAGAAAGTAAAGCACAGTTATATTTATATTGGCTTCCTAGGGCAACAAATGCACGCGATATGTTTTCTGGTAGCTTGCCTCCGTATTTCTCCATTTTTTCATCATAAATTTCACAAAATTTCAAAATACCATGAGTAAGAGCTGTTGTTTTGGCCATTAGGTCTGTCAATGTAAATCCAACTCCTTGAAATAACAAAATTTCCTTGTCAAATTGTTTCCTCATATTAGCATAAATAATTGCATGTGCTAATGTTCCCCAACATTCACTAACACCTCTGACAGCAATAGAAATTCGTTCAGATACAAGCCCTTCGAAAAGGTGTTCTCTCCCTTTACCAATTCCACCAAGTACGTACTCTTTTGGTACTCTCAAATTTTCTAATCTCTCTTTTCCTAAGTATAATTTTGGTACCCAAGATATTCCTACACGTTCACAATTCCATCCTTCCCATTCTGTGTTGATAAGAAACTGACCCATCAAGTTACCATTATTCTGTTCTGCTGTTGCATACGCAACTGCCCATTTTGATCGTGGAGCATTGGTGTTAAAAATTTTAGTTCCATTTAATAAGAATGAACCATCTTCCTGCTCCTCACATGTGGTAAGCATATGCACGGCATCAGAACCCCTCTCAGGTTCAGTAATCAATAAACATCCAGTGGTTTTTCCAGTTACTAATTCCTTTAACGCCTCCAGTCGTATCGGAATGTTTTCATGGTGGTCATAAATAGGGTTAATACAAATTACAGTTGCACCACTTCCCATAGTAAACTGAGGATCGAAAAAATCCATTGCCAAAATTCTCATAAAATCCATGGTCATACCAAATTCCTTATAATTTAAATCAATGCAATCATAAGCATGTTGACGAGTTATATATCCTTGTTTGCCAAAGTCGGGATACCACTCATAAATATCTTCCTCAGGACCGTGGGTGATTTTATTTTCTCTTTCAAATCTCAAACAAAAATCCTGGACTTCTTTAAGAAATGAAAATTGCTCTTCTGTAAGAATAAGAGATAAATTCTCATTAAGAAAATTATATCGATTATATAGATTTAGTTTTTCCAGAATTTCATCATTTATAACTTGAGTTTCAAATCGTTTTTTCATTTTAATATACACCCATCATTTATTATTTAACTTTCAAAATATTTTATTTTCATATATTCTTTTTCAAATTTTTAAAAATAAAATTTTTTATAGATTTTGAACAAACTTTATTATGGTATATTAAGTTATATTTAAAATACATTTCAATTTGAAAAATTCGAATTTAAATAACCAAATTAAGTGATGAATAAAAATGACTGAACAAAAAAAATTTGATACTCAAGTTATAAATGATGAAATTCTCGATAAATTAAGCCTTAAGAATAGATATGCGTTTATTAATAATAATTTAACAGCAATCTTAACACAGGATGAATTTAATTTCTTACGAAAAGTCCAACGTTTTTGTTTGAGATTTGAAAAAAAAAATGGAATTACACACAGAACAGACGAAGATACATACAGTTGGATTCCTACTTTTGGAGCAGAGGGATATATTACTCGACAACATGCGTTTGAAGAAATTGATATGAACTATCCAGAGTGGGGATTAGCAGCAGATTTAATGAGAACCATTGCAATTGATAGTTTTGACCCCCAATTTTCTATGGCGGGTGGAGCAACTGTTTTGGCAATAAATCCAGTCCATGAGCATCATGAAAATATTCCCGAACGGCTTGAAGCCCTAAAGGAGTTGGTAACTGGTAAATCACCTGGCGCAATCCTCATTACTGAACCTGAGAGGGGTTCTGATGCCGTGCATATGCTTACCACATGTGAGGAGCAGGAAGATGGTTCATTCTTATTAAA
>CAYNEU010000472.1:0-2820 GCA_964396275.1 uncultured archaeon
CAATTATTTAGATCGCGAAGAATTTAAATCTCTTTTAGATAAAATAAGTATCAATATATTTAAGAGAATAGATCTTTCTTCTAAAAAACTAACTAGAATACCTGAGATTATTGAACATTTCAAATATATTGAAATTCTCCATCAATCATATGTAATATATCAATCATATGTAATTTAGCCGAAGATTTATAAAAATAAAGGCAACCTGTTAAACTTTCAAAGAATCTTTTCTTTTTTTTTATTTAATTTCATTTTTTTTAATGTCGTAGTTATAGTTAAAAATTTGTATTTTTTAGAAATTATTTCAATGTAAATTATCTTTATCTCATGTTTCAGACTAACTTTAGTTTATAGATTTCAAAGTAAAATAATTTTATAATGTAATGGCGCGGCTAGCGGGATTTGAACCCGCGTCGCAGGAGTGACAGTCCCGAATGCTTTCGGTTAAGTAGACAGATTTGTTATACTTAAGGACCGGGCTACACTATAGCCGCAAAAAATTATAGTTATGTAACTAAAGGAATAAACGAGAATATAAAAATTTTATTCTGTTTAGCATTTAAACCACCTAATAGAAAGATTTATATGCCATAAAGACGATGTAGTTTATAAGGAATATATAGGTATAACAATATAATATATTTGAATTAGTATCAAGTATAGATAGTATGCTCAATTCAAAGAGTTACAATTATGTGATCCATTATTTGGAAAATTATGATGGGGAATTTATCGCTGTTTTAGATAAAATCATTAAGTTTGCCGTTGACAAATTCAAAATTACTGAAGAATTACGAGAAGAGATAATAGAGTATGATGATATATACCAAATCATCATTACGGATATTAACTTTAATTTTTGGTTAAACGTATCTAATGGTTCAATTATTTATAAAAAAGGTATAAACAGAAGTGCATCATTTAGAATTAGATACACTAAAGATATCTTTGTTAAAATTTTAAAGCGTGAGATGTATGGAACTGATGCTTATATGAAAGGAATAATAAAAGTTGATGGAGATCTTTCTCAAGGTTTAAGATTTATAAAATTATTTCGATTATTCATAAAATATCTAAATAACGGTTTTAAAAAGGAAGATATCTGAAGTATACTCCACTTTTCCTTTATAAGATTCGAGAAATTATTGAATTATTCATTATTCTAATTCAATAAAATTTTTTAGAAATAATGGATGAAAATTATATAACTTGTTTTTTTAAATTATTTAAGTAAAGGGCCTGTAATCTAGCCTGGATAGGGTGCCCGGCTTCGGACTGGGATATTTAATGGATGCATCCATTAAACCCAAGGTCGCAGGTTCGAATCCTGCCTGGCCCATTTCTCAATTTTTAAAACGGATAATAAGTTCAGATTTATTATTATTATATATCGCCTATGAGAAAATTCAAGTGAGATTTAACACTCTCCATGGTTTTAAAGAAATAATTGATGAATATTTTGAAATATAATTTAATTTTTCAAAAATTTAAAAATTTGTAAAAACAATAAAGTCAATATCTTTCAAATTATTTTTCTATATACCTTTAATTTAAATCAATCTTTTAAGTTTAGACTATAATTTTTACCTAAAATTATATATTAAAAAAGCAACAAATTATATCATAATGACTGCTATTTTAAATTCAGAATTAGTCATTGAAACATTAATAAAGGAATTCGGACAGTCTGGACTGTATTTTGTTTTAATTACTTCTGAAAATGGGGCTGTCATCAAATCATACATTAATCAAGAATTTAATAAATCGTCTATTGGGTTAAATATGTCACAGTTATACGAGTTAGCCGAAGAAATAACATCAGAAATCGGAGTTCATAATCCAGATTTCAATGTTATTCATTCTGATAACTTTTATATCCTTTCAATTAAAATTTTAGAGAAAATTATTATCCTTCTTACCGAGGATCAAGTAGATTTCTCATCTGTTTTTGAAATAATAAATAAATGTATAATAACTAATTGAGTGGGTTTAGTTAATCCTCTATTTTATTTCACTTCTATTTAGCTCTTTAAAATAATAGGCATATACAATGATGCTAAAAATTAATAAGGTAGTTAATAATTATTTAGTGAAATCTAGTATAAATATTTGAAAATTATTGGGATTTAATATGAAATATGAAAAAAATCAATATTCTGAAGGTTTTTCTATTTGTGCTTTAATTATCGCAGGTGCTTTCCTATATTGGGGGATTAGCTCATTTATCCCTTGGGATCCATGGTCATGGTGGGGTTTTATAAGTACTGGAATTGGAGTAGCTATTCTGGTAGGTCAAATATTTGCAATAACTAATAGGAGTAAGTTAAGGAATATAGTGCTATCAGAATTTCAAGTAAATCCAGAAGCTACGATAGATGATATTAGTAAAAGTACAGGAATTACTCCAAAAGATATCCATGCAATTATTCTAGATTTAAAAGCTTCAGGTCAACTACGGGGAAACTTTAATACAACAACAGGACAATTAAAGCATTTATCATTACCAACGAAAGAAGAAATTTCAGAAGAACGCGCAAAATATTGTCCTAATTGCGGAACACCTATTAGTAAAGACGCAGCACAATTTTGTTCATATTGCGGAGCACAAATATAATCAATATCAACTTGTTTTTTTTTTATATTAAAATATAAAGAAATAATAAAAAAAATTAAATAGAGATTTTAAGGAGGATACCTTAATTCATAAATGCTTTTTCCACCATTAAGCGGCCCCTTGATATACTTTTCAATTTCTTTTGGATCTCGTTGAGTGATACCTTCAATGGGGGGAAGTTTTCCGGGTGGAAATGTTTTCAGTAT
>CAYNEU010000473.1:0-4546 GCA_964396275.1 uncultured archaeon
TGAAATGTGTTGTAATTCTTTAACAATTAAATATACAAGATCTTTAGTCAAAGTGATTTGTTCATTCTGATCCATCACATCGATATATTTCTCTCGTACATTTTTATTAAAAAAACCTTGAATTCTTGTCTGTAATTGTTCATTAGTTTCACCATTATATAAGCAAAATTCCATCTTTTCATCTTGCTTTTTATTTATTTCATCAACTAATTTACATAAAAGGAGATTTATAATTTGTTTAGACCGAGCTCTTGTATCGGTATCAGTATATTTTAATTTTCCGTATAAATGCTGATTTATTGATATAAAAACTTGTTTTAAGTTCTTTATTTTCTGTAAATCGTTTTTCTTAATTAAACCAGATTTTTCCTCTAAAAAATCAGTAATATGAACTGGCATTTATAAAATAAAAGATTTTTTACTAAGTTTCAACGATAACTTCTTTATAATTCATTTATATTAGATTAATTTATTATTATTTTTTATTAATTGAAAATTAAAGTAAATTATGTCTTTGATTAATTTAAACTTTGGAGAATACATCGATTTCACCATTAAAAAACGGTTTGGAATAATTACTCTGAACCGGATCCATAGATCGAATTCATTTGATATCAAGCAATTTGAAAATTTAAAAAAAGCAGTAGAATATTGTCAGAAGAATAATAAAATTAGAGGGTTGATCTTAACAAATAATGGAGTTTCTTTCAGTACGGGTGTAGATTTAGGAGCTATTGATGGAAGTGATCATAAAGCAGTAAAATATTTGGAAGGGACTGCGGCAGCTATTTGTAAATTATTATATTATGGAAAACCAGCAATTTCTGCTGTTAACGGAAGAAATATGGGAGAGGGTGTTGTTTTTTCAGTATGTTGTGATTATCGAATTGCTACAAAAGAAAGCTTTTTTCAAATGCCCGAAATCTTCTCCGGAATATTTACAGGAACCAGTTGTTTAGTACTCTTTTCGAGAATACTTGGTGTTCCTTGGACTAAAAGGATGTGCATGTTTGCTGAGAGAATTGAAACTAAAAAAGCCCTCGATATAGGACTAATAGATAAAATTGTAAATAATAAAGAAGAACTAATGAAAGTAGCATTAGATAAAGCAAAATTTCTTTTTACTAAAAATCAAACAGTTCTAAATGCGATTAAATTATGCAGCAATCATTTAGCAGATAAATCTTATAAAGATGCGTATGAGTTAGAGAAATTTGGATCTGCTTGGTATGAGTACAAGGATCGAGAAGAATATATAAAGAATTTTAGAATAAAATTTGAATAACAAATTAAAAATAAATAAAAATGTTGCCAGAAAATAAAGAATTTGGAAATTTTATTGAATTCTCAATTAAAAAAAAGTTTGGAATTATAAAATTGAATAGAATTCATAGAGGAAACGCGATAACTACTGAGATGGCAAAGAATCTTAAAAAAGCTTTAGAATTTTGCCAAAGTTCAGAAAAAATAAGGGGAATTATTTTAACTGGAAATGGAACATCCTTTACTACTGGAATGGATATTGATGAGATTGATGGAAGTGATCATGCAGCTGTAAAAGAATATGAAAAAACTGCTGCATCTATTCAAGAATTGGTTTATTATGGAAAGCCCACTATATGCGCTATTAACGGGAAATCGATGGGTGATGGTGTAGCTTATACCTTATGTTCTGATTATCGGATTGCTGTGAATGATTGTTATTTTATGATGCCAGAGATAAATATTGGTGTTTTTCCAGGTACAGGTATTATTGTATTAATGTCAAGAGTTATTGGGATCCCCTGGACAAAAAAGATATTAATGTTTGCAGAAAAAATTAGTGCAGAAAAAGCATTAGAAGTTGGCTTAATAGACCAAATAGTAGACACGCGCGAAGAATTAATGAATAAGGCATTGGATAAAGCTAAATTTTTGTTTACTAAAAATCAGACAGTTCTAAATGCGATTAAGCTCTGCAGCAATCATTTAGCTGATAAATCTTATAAGGAAGCTTATGAGTTAGAGAAAATTGGATCAGCGTGGTATGAATATGAGGATAAAGAAAAATTTATCAATGATTTTAGAAAAAAATTATATTAAAAAATGCTTTTTTCATCACTATCATTTTATTTTTTAATTATTTTTATTTTATGACATATATAAACAAGAATTTTGAAATTGCATAACATTAAAATCTAAACTCAATTTATAAAACTTAGTTATCTATAGATAATAAACCTAAGATAATCTGTAATTAAGGAAAACAAAAGAATCTAACAATAAAAAAGAAAAAATTTAACTTAACAGAGAAAAGGTGATAAATTTTGCCTAAAGGAGATGATTCAAAGGTTTTTATTGGCAAAAAGAAATCAATGAGCTATGTAATGGCTGCCATGGTTGTTTTAAATGAGAAACCTGTGAGATTACTAGCTCGAGGTCGATCTATTTCTCGAGCTGTCGATGTAGCTGAAATTTTAATAAACAAGTTTGTTTCAGGAAGTACATACGGGGAAATTCTGATTGATACTGAAACAATTACGAATACAGATGGCACGAATAGCAATGTCTCATCAATTGAGATTGAAATTCTTCCGCCGAAAAGGTAAGGAAAGATAATTCTAAAAAAATACAGGAGAAAATCAGGAGACTTTCTCGCTTCTTTTTTTTATTTTATTTTTTTTGAAAAACCGACTATTTTGTTTTAAATTTATAATGATTTTCATCAATCACAGGACGATAGCCTATTTTTTGATAAATACTATTTGAAGTAGGATTGCTTAAATCTGTAAATAAGAAACAATAATTATTTCCTTCTTCTAAGAGAATTTTGCTTAATTTCGCTACACACTCGGTTGCATATCCTCTTCTCCTCAAGGAAGGTGGAGTGTATACAAGACTAATCCCATTCCCATTAGGACTTTTACCTGCTTTTCTTGCCATTGAAACGGGCTTATTCTCATCAAATAATAAAAAGATTTGGCTGTCATTGTTCTCAAATTCTTCTTTAAAATTGCTAATATTTCGATCTAGTTCTTCATCAGTAATATCGCTTAATGCTTCCTTTAACATCTCTCTAGCCCAATTAAGAACAATTTTCTCATATTCCTTAGTAGCAACATGAAATTTATTTATACCTAAAGTATCTTCTGAGACTTCTTCTAATTTAAAAATTCTTTCATTTCTCAATAGATATGAATCTAAACTATTTCTCTCACACCACAATCTAGTAAATTTGTCTGCGGCGTCTTTAAAACCTAAAACACCAGGCAATTTCTCTTTTCGCTTTAAAAGGGTTTCTACTAATATTTCAATAGTATCTAATTCATCTGTATAGGATATAAGAAGATCATGGGGAGGGGTTCTTATTGTAATTAAATTAACATCATTACCTTCAGTTAATATCAATAAAAGGGGTTGATCTTCTCCATATCTATGCATATTTTTCTTGAGTGAATTTAGCTTAGTTAAAATAAGACCATTTTCAACCTCGTGATTCAGTAAAAATGGAAATGCTAGATCAGAAAATATGGAAACATCTTCATAGAATTGTGCTTTCATTTTTGTTTTAAAAATTATATTTTTGAATATTTAATAATAACCTAATTTTATGACTTCCATTAAAAAGTTGGGAAAAATATAAATAGATAATTGCAATCATAACATAAATGACAGTAAAAAAACCTATACTTCTAATTTTAATAATATTGTACATGAGTTCTACTGTTGGGTCTAGTATAACTGATACCAAAAACAAACCATATAATATAAATTCTACCTCACTTGACATATCTGATTCTAATGAGTCTGTAGATTACTTAATCATTACCACTGAGAATTTTAAGCCTTATCTTGAGCCCTTGGCTAAATGGAAAACCCAGAAAGGATTAGTAGCAAAAATAGAACTTATTGATGATATAAAACAACATTATCCAGGTAGTAACCCTGCCGAGAAAATCAAGAATTGTATTATTGATTATAATAATAATTATTGTACTCAATGGATCTTATTAGCGGGAGATGTTGATAACGTTCCTTCGCAAGACGTTATAGCTCTGGATAATTTCCCAATTGATGGTAATACTGTTAGTTGTGATTCTTATTATACAGATCTAGATAATGACTGGGATCTTAATAACGATGGAAAATGGGGTGCCTGGGGAGATGAATTCGATTTTGAACCAGAAGTCTACGTAGGACGCTTACCTGCAGATAATGAAGTTCAGATGGAACTATTAGTCCAAAGAATTATAGCTTATGAAAAGAGCCCTACTATTGGTCCATGGATGTCTCATGCATTGTTTGCTAGTAGTATATTGTATTTTGACCTAGACTGGAATAATGATAGTGTTGTAGATTTTGGAGAATGTGATGATAATCGAGTTAATAATTTCATCAAAACAATACTGCCAGATAATTGGACTAGCACCGTTCTCGCCCAAACTGAAGGTGTTAAAGGTACAAATTATTATAGCGATTCTTGCCTAAATTATAACACACTCAAAAATAATATAGATGAAGGATGTAGTATTGGTACAATTTTCGCCCATGGTAGTCCTACAGGTAT
>CAYNEU010000474.1:0-3702 GCA_964396275.1 uncultured archaeon
TAATGATAGATTTAAATATTATATTGTAATATTATCATTTATTAAAACGGGTGAAACTATGAAGGCATATAAGAAAATTTCTTCAATTATCATTGGATTATATTTGGGATTAAATCTTTTTTTTATAATTCCTAAGGTGGCTGGATCTATTGCACCTCTACCAGACCAGTTTATTGCTGAAATATATCCAAATTGTACCTTATCATTACAGCTTTCTCATACCAATACTGTTATCACATTTAATGCATCTGATTTTTATAATAAAATTGGAATCCAGTTTGATGCAAACTACACAATATACAATCCTGAAAATAGCACCACAATACCACTAATTCTGCCCTTCTCTTTAGCAATAAATACTAGTGAATTTATTTTTGAAGTATATGCAAATAACACTCAAATCCCCCATGACTTATTCAATTCTACAGAAACACATGTTCCTTTTCCAAAAACCTTACTTCGAAGCAACGTAACAATGCTTAAGAATAGTAGTTCCATTATTAGATATCACTTCAGTGGTTCAATGAATAATCCTTTAGATTCCAGAGCCTTAATTTACATTGTATATTCTGTAGGAACTTCTCTAGAATGGATAGGAAATACTACGGGTAGAATTGAGCTTAGAGCATATGGGAAAGAACCAGGGTTTGCCGGAACAGGTTACCCTCCAAATAACGTACCCCCTCAAGTTGTTGATATTAACGGAGGGAAATCCCTTATATATGAATGGAATAATACAAACCCTTTTAGAATGAGTGTTGGAATCCAATATTATAGAGAAGCTACACTGTTCGAAAAAATAATGGAAATCTTAAGATATGTTCTCCCAATATTTGTAGCAATATCTATTATCATTATAGCAGTGGTCATTATAAGAAGAAAACGAAAAAAATAGAAGCCATCAAGAGTGGGCGTAGACCCCTTCTATGAAACGAGGTAAAAAAAGAGGTTCTATTTTTTTTGATATTTTTAAACACCCTAATTAAATTTTTTGGATTAAATCTATTAACTAATGAATTTCTAATATAAATAAACTTTTATTAAGAATTGTTTAATAACGATTTTTATTTTAATAATTCCTTTGTGTTATTAATTCAAGAAATTGGGTAATCTGTACTTCATAACGATAAGCTTTAAAATTTCACTATTTTCAATCGAATTTTAAAAGGAGCGATGGTTCTGAAGTGATATGAAATGAGCAAAAGCACCTTCTTTAGGGAGAAATATATAACTTTTCCAAGGCACGAAGCACCCAGCTAAATATGTAATCGTTTTAACGCGAGTAAGAATACAAAAATCAAGGTTCAATTCTTCCATCGCCGTTTGATACTTTTTCACATGGCCTTTCCAATCTACTTTTACATCATTCATGAAAAAAATCTCTTTAATTATTCAAATAATAATAATTAGATAATGTCTCTAATAAAATTTTACAAAATTAATCCAAAATTAGATATACAAAATATGGATGTGATTAAAAATAGAGAATTTAATTATCTATACAAATCAGTTTGCGTTTCCGTAAGATTTCTTGATTCAGTTATTTGTTTTGCCATGTTTTCATATCGTTCGAGAATATTCTTTGGTAATGTAGATTTTATTTTAGACAGAGCAAATTCAAAATGCTTATTTTCGATTTTTTCTAGCTTTTCCATCTCTTCTCTTATTGCTTGCATTCCAGCTTCTCGGCAAACATTTTCTAAATCTGCTCCACTGTATCCCTCTGTAATCTGAGCAATCCTTTTTAAGGATACATCTTCTCCGAGTGGCATGTTTTTTGTATGAACATTTAAAATACTTAATCGAGAATCAACATCGGGAGCTTCTACAAAAATTAAACGATCAAATCTACCTGGCCTTAGAAAAGCGGGGTCAACAATATCTGGGCGGTTAGTGCTAGCAATTATAATTATGCCTTTTCGATTTTCAATTCCGTCCATTTCAACTAATATTTGATTTACAATTGAAGCAAACGTATGTGTTCCTTCAAAATTACCTCTTCCTGAAGAAATTGCATCAATCTCATCAAAATAAATTATTGAAGGAGCTGCTTGTCGGGCTTTACGAAATATTTCTCTAATAGCTCTCTCACTCTCTCCTACCCATTTAGAATAGATTTCCGGTCCTTTTATGGCTATGAAATTTGATTGACTTTCATTAGCAATTGCTTTTGCTAAAAGAGTTTTTCCGCATCCTGGAGGTCCAAAAAGAAGGATTCCATTTAAGGGGCGTATACCTGCCTTTTCAAATAATTTTGGATATTTCAATGGCCATTCAACTGCTTCTCTTAATTCTTGTTTAAGATCTTCAAGACCCCCTATATCCTCCCATCCAATATCGGGAATTTCAACCATAACTTCTCGCATGGCGGAAGGATCGATAAGATTGGTTGCTTTAATAAAATCTTCATCTTTAATCTTTAATTCTTGAATAATTTCGCTAGGGATTGGTTCATCCAAATTAATCTTTGGTAATACTCTTCTTAGTGAGAACATCGCAGCTTCTCTACTTATTGCCATGATATCCGCGCCTACAAAACCATGTGTTATTTCGGCATAATTATCAAGATTAACATCATCTTCCATAGGCATACCTCTTGTGTGTATTTGGAAGATTTCTTTTCTTCCTTTAACATTAGGAACTCCAAATTCAATTTCTCTGTCAAAACGCCCAGGTCTTCGTAATGCTTCATCGATCGCATTAATTCTATTAGTAGCACCTACACAAATTATTTCTCCCCTTCCACGTAATCCATCCATTAAAGATAATAACTGAGAAACTACACGTCTTTCAACCTCTCCTGAGGTATCAACTCTTTTTGGAGCAATCGAGTCAATCTCATCAATAAATATTATAGATGGAGCATTTTCCTCAGCCTCTCTAAAAATATCACGAAGTCTACCCTCACTTGCACCATAAAATTTACTCATTATTTCAGGACCATTAATAGTTATAAAATTTGCATTTGATTCTTGAGATACTGCCTTTGCCATTAGTGTTTTTCCGGTACCAGAAGGGCCATAGAACAATACTCCTTTTGGGGGATCAATATTTAATCGATGGAATAATTCGGGGTGTTTCAACGGTAATTCAACCATTTCTCTAATTCTTTGAATTTCATCGGTTAAACCTCCAACGTCATCATAGGTAACGACCCCACCAGAGACATTTAAGACAGCAACTCTCTTATTAACTCTTATTATAGTATCTCTAGTAATTTTAACAACTTTATCTGAAGGCTTTAAATTTTCAACGATTAATCTGAGTGTCCCCAATGTTGGTCTTTTTTTCCCTCCAAACTGAAACATTTTCATTATATCAGACATTGGGTTGTCTCCATCTTCTTTTTGAACAAAAGTTCCTAAAATATCTACAATGTCTCCAATTACTACGGGTTTATCTATTAATTTACCCTTAATTGCTTCTGCTTGTCTTTTTAAATCGATATTAGGGCGTGTAGGAGTTAATTCAATCTCAATTGCGGGATATACTTCAGCAAGTTTAACTGTAATATATTCTCCTATTGTTGCTCCCGCATTAAGTCTTTGAAGTCCATCAAGTCTAATGATCCCTTTTCCTCTGTCTTGAACAGATGACACGGCAATACCAGTAGTTTTTTTCTTTCCCCTAATCTCGATAATGTCTCCGGGGTTTAAATCTAAATCAAGCATTATATCTTGATCTATATAACATAGAGAACGC
>CAYNEU010000475.1:0-12144 GCA_964396275.1 uncultured archaeon
ATCAATAAGTATAAAAATGAGATCTATGTATGGTATGTGGAGAACAGAACTGCTCACTCAAAATCTCAGTATTCAATGTGGGTTTGCGGAATTGCTCCAATTGGATTTTATCCAAATAAAGATATATTTTTAGGGAAAGTAGAATCTGACTTAATGCAGGTTCTATATGATGAGAGGGCCTTAACAAAATGTAGAATTAAAAAAGTACCCCAACTTTTACCTGAAGTCGAAAATTGCTATTTATATGCTGATAAACGATACAATTTAGGAAAGTATCAAATTAAGGAACCAAGGATCTCTTTGAATCAGAAAAGGATTTATCACTTGAGAAAGAGTCTTAAAAGAAACAATATAGAAAATGATTTCGGTTATGAAAAGATTCGATTTTCGTTTTCTGATACAGATTCATATTTCGAATTTCTTTACACACCCCAAGTAAAAAACTTCGAGAAAACAGCGTATCGTGTAAATAACCTTGAGGAGTTATATATCTTCTTAAAAGAATTTATTAAATGTGGAAAAGAGCTTGGAATACGATATTGTGAAGCATTTATTTCAGCATATAATCTTGCACATCAAAAATTATTTTTTAAAGCAGGGCTATCTCCGAGGGGTTATATCCCAAGCTGGAATTATAATTGTAAAAAAGACGTTTTTGAAGACCAAATCTTATTTAATTGGTTTAAGGGAAAAATTTCTGATAGTATTCAATTAATTGATGAGGGAAAGCAGCTATTGGAGATTTTAAAACTAAATAATTCAGATTACATGAGGGATGTTCTTAGAGAAAGAATATTATTAGAGAAATTACCAACTTATTATAGCTTTAAAGAAAAACTTTCAAATTTCTGGAATTATCCGAAGATTATTAAATCGTCTTTGATGACTGGATTGATAATATATCTTTCAATGGTTATTACAAGTATTATTACCGCAAATTCTTGTGGATATCATATAATCTCCCATACGATAAGTCAACTAGGATCAATTCATAATACCCCTATACCCTTCATGTTTGATATTGCGTGCATTATTGGTGGTCTGACAACAATTTTATTATACTCTTATCTCTCAAGGAGGATTATAATGGAGGAAGATATATTTTCATCTAAATTTTCTCGATATGGGGTAATTATTGGCACGACAGGGAGTATTGGGATAATGTTTGTGGGTATATTCAGTCTTGATAGATCAGGACCTTTTGGATTATTCCATATTCTATCTACGATATTTGCTTTTGGAGGGTTTATATTAGCAATATTCACTTATGGGATAATTTTATCTAAAATGAAATCGAAATTACGAAATTTTATCAGAATTAATGGGATTGTGCCTTTAATAGCCCTAATCGGAAATTTTATATTTCCTATTCCATTAATGGAATGGATATTACTTTTTACAATCCTTATTTCTTTAATTCCTCTGTTTTGTTGGGTTTCGTTTAAATAATTTTTTTACAAATTTCTTTAATCTGACTTTTTGTATAAACCTAAGAAAATTATCAGAAATATTATTATATCTACTAACTCAACCACTATTACATAAGTTGCAGTTTCACCAAGAATATTTTGCATCAATGGTCTAAAAATATTTGACAACATATATAAAAAGAACCCAATTGTCAAAATTCCGGGTTTAACTATTTTTAATCGATTAAGACTATAGGCTATATAAAAAATATAGACTATTCCTAATAATGAAGGGATAAGAATAATGGGTAAAACCAACCCCATTATCGTAAGATTTGGTCCAGCAATGATTGCAATGGATTCAGATATAATAATCACAACAATTAATCGAGTTCTTAATCTATTCATATAGTTCTTATCTTTTAATTTATTAAAACGGTCCTCCAATCTAAAGAAAATTATCTCCATACCAAGGTATATTAAAGGTGCTACTTCGAATATAATTATAAAGAATCTGAATTTTAAAAATATTAAAACTATATCATCATTAAATGTAAAAAAGGTAAGATCCCAAAGTAAATCAATTGCCTTTCCAAAAATTAGAAGAAGGAAAAACAATCCTAATAAAAAGGGGATATCTGATAAATATTGTGCTTCTTGTTTAAACCATTTATGAAATAAATAAAAAACAGTTATAGATAAGATCAAAATTCTAATTGATATTACTAATAGGACTTCAAATGCACCTTCATAGGTTTGAAAGGCTTGTAAAATAAGTGCCCAATTAATACAATATAAAACAGCGACCCCAATAATCGCTAAAATAAAACATATGAGTAATATTAATTTGTAGCGTCCCTTTTTTGACAATTCCATATTTATTGATATAATTTACTCCTTTTAAATTGAACTAAAAAAGATAATTAATGAAAAGTAATCTAAAACAAATTTAAAAAAATAAACGTAAATAATTTTTATTGGTAGTTTTTATCTATTTCTTTTTCTAATTATCTTCACAATGGATTCTATTTGACTCTTTTTTGGATCTTGTTCAATTTGGGTTTGAATTAGTTCAATAAGTTCATGTTGTGAAATGCCAATATTTTCTAAAAAATCATTGACTTCTTTTTCTTTGAATTTATTTTCAAGAATAAGTGGTGTTATAATTCTAAGAGTTCTTAACCATTTTTTCCTTAATTGAGGATTTTGACGTACTAGTTCTGCATATTGAAATGCGTAAAGAATCCCTCCATATCTATTAATATCATAAAATGTAGCAGCATGAACTACATTACAATTAGTTAAAAGTGGATCAGCATGTCCTTTTTTGATATAATTTTTTGATTCCACAAGATCAATAATCTTTTGTTCATGGTATGGTATCACATGATAGGGGAAAAGAACTCTTGGTAGGTTTGCACTGTTTATTTCGTCATCATTCAAATACCATAATGCATCAGTAGTATCAAAGAAAGGGTCATTGAGTAATAAATCAGGCTTCCAATAATGAACTATTTCTTCTTTAGGTATTTCATAGAAATATCGAAAAATCTGATCAGGAGAATATCCAAAAAGAACATATGGAATATCACGCTTAATAGCTTCTTTTACCACAATGCTATGAATTAAATCTGAACAGTAATCACAAATGTCCCGAGCTAAAAGTGTCTCATTTGAGTTATGGTTAAAAAAATGGTATTTATATAACTTAGTAAACGTAGGAATACAATCCTCGATTAATATATGATCCACATGTATTTGCTCTAAAGTATGCTTCATGTTATCCTTTGCAATATCTGTCATAAATCCTGTAACAGAAGTTACCGCTAATGGAGTCAATCTTAAGTCATTTACCAAGAAGTCCAAAAGAGCTGTCGAATCTTTTCCTCCCGAGTATCCTAAAATGCAATCATATGGAACGTTTCCATGATTTTTTTGCATTTCTTCTGTTACTTGATTCCAATTTGCAAGAGCACTTTGCCTTCTTTCACTGCTGATTTCAGTTCGAGACCAATTAATGTTTCTATGGTCTGAATCGCTACAAAAATCGCATGTACCCTCTAAATCTAAATGAACACCTAAAAACCCATCAGGTAAAATACATTTTCGACAAATATTTAGTTGTTCTATCATATTATCCCTTTTTTTAAAAATTTGTTAAGTTAGATTAAAACTAAATTATTTAAAGAAAAAATCCATATTTTCATTTTTTTCTTTAAAAATAAATATCCATATACTGTTTCAATATTTCAATGTTTGAAGTTGGGATAAAAATGGTTCAAGTATTAGAAAAATTAGATGGTGAAAAAATAAAGGTAGTAGAGTCGATGGATCTTAACGAAATCAAAGATGTTTTAGAATATAGGTTATATGTACCTGATCCTCAAATAAGATCCAAAATTATTGATGAGCTCCTTTATTATCTTAGTTCGAAATTTGAGAGCTACGAGTATAAATTAAAAGTATTCATCGCATATAAGGAGTCAGAGACCTGTGGGTTTGTAATCTCCCAAATCGATCCTTATTATACAAGTTACAGCAGAAAATGCGGTACATTTGGGTGGCTTAATGCAGACTCTTTTGAAATTTGTAAACTGCTTATAAGAGAATGTGAGCTATTTGTTAAAGAAAATAAAATTCGCAAGATCAGAGGGAATATCAATTTTCCTAAAAATCTGGGGGGTATTGGGATTCAATTCATGGGCTTTGAGGAACAAATGTTATACGGTGTAGCCTATAATGACCCTAATTCACACATGATAGAGTTTTTAGACTCCCTTGGATATCAAAGAGAATCAGAATATTCTTGTGTCTATGTAGATCAAAGAACATGGAGTAAAGGAAAAAAAATCGATAAAAATATTATGTTTAAATATGTATCAATGGAAGAACTCTATGACTATGCGGATGAGATACGAAATCTTGCGAATAATTCTTTCCATGAAATTCTCCCTGATGCTTCAGGAATGAATCGTATTTTTGAGTTTTTTGATGCATTTCAAGAGATTCCCAAATCTTTCTATAAGATAAGAGACAATTTTAATCCTAAGACTTATTCAGATGTGCCTCAATTCATTAAAACGTGGCAAACATGTGATCTTGAAAACACGGAACCGTTTGCTCCGATGGCATTTGATAAAGGTACAGGTGAGTTGATCGGAATCTTATTAGGACTGCCAGATCTGTTTGAAGCGTGGGCAGGAAGACCAATTACACGCTGTAATGTAGATACAGCTATGGTAAAGAGAGGATACTTCGGAAAAGGTATTTTTTCGGCACTAAATAACATAGGACAACTTACATGTAATTTACATGGCATTAATTACTTTGAAGGAACGGCAATCTGGTCCAATAACTCACAGGCAATTGATACGATTTTTCCCCATTGTAAGCCCCTCCGAAAACATTATGTAATGCAAAAAAGGTTATAAATTAATAAGGATAATTTTTTTATTTCCTCTTAGATTTTTTAGGCGCTCTTTTTCCTTCCGTATCAACAATTTCTGAAAGAATTTCCTCATCAGCTTTTAATAACTTCTCTTCTTCAGATGCAATATGTACCTCTTTTGCTTCATCGAAGGGGGTTTCGCATACCCAGCATACATTTTCTAGATCGCTCAAAGCATTGGAACATTTAACACAATAAAGAGCATCACATCCTGGGCAAATATAACTCAACCTTGTAACAAGACCTTTACAGACTAAACAAATTTTCTTTTCTTTATGAAATTGAACTTCTTCTTCAGTAAATTTTTGCCGTCTTGTGAAGAGTCTCAATGTTTCCTTCAGTTCTTCTTCTGTGGCTTTAGGTGCTTTAGAAGATCTTATAGTATAGAAGATCATATAAATTATAACAATAACAAGTAGAATTGCAGAAAACCAAATCATAACTAAAAATAATGCAATCTTTGATAGTTTAAACACAAAGCTTAAAGCCAAAAATGTTCCTAAAAATCCAATAATAGATATCATTGTCAAATTGGCTAATGTTCTTGAAAAAAATTCAAAGTCAAGTACAAGTGGAGCAATAGCTATTACAACACCAATTAAAACAAGCGTAGACGTTGCTCCAGGAACAAGCAAATTTAATTGCTTTATTGGTGGAGCCTCGAAAGTCCATCCAATTAAAAATACAGTAAATCCAATTGCCATCATCGAAGAAATCGTTTGAAATTCAACTTTTAATTTAAGAGAAAACCAAATAAATATCACACATAATATTGCAACAGCTATGAGTAGATAATAGTAGATATAGGCATAGAAATAATAAATAAGAATGTGAGCAAGGTTATTTGCTTGAAGAATGCTATTTATATCACCCGTATATGTACCTTCTAAGACGAAATCACTAAAATAAAAAAAGAGTCTTGCTAATCCGATAATTAACCACAAACTCGCGAAACCCGACATTAGGATTTTTTCATGATAAAGGTCTCTTTTCCGACCTTGCATAAAAAAGAATACACTACACATTATTAGTGCTGAAATTGTTATACTTGAAAGAAAGCGTTCGAATAGATTGAAAGTAATAAAGAGCACTCTATGGGTTCACCAAAAAAGATTAAATAATGTAAGTGTGTAAATTATAATTAACTTAAGAGATTTCAATATAAAAAAATTTGGTATCTTAACAGTTTAAAAGTGTAATTTAAATAAAAATATCTCTTATTTAAATAATTAAAGCATTACTAAATTAGTTCAAATAGGTTAAAAGATGGCAAGGAAAGAATTATTAGCAGTAACAATAATGGTACTTATTTGTTTCAGTTGTATTATTTCAATACCTATTGTTCTCATTTCAGTTGGATTTTCACCGTATAATTCTATTGAATACCAAGAAACGTGGGAGGAAAAGTTCGATTCTTCAGCAACAGTCGATTTAAATCTTAATATAGACGTTGCTGATGTTATAATAGAATATACTTATGATCCAGAAGATTATCATGTAAAAGTAGATCTTGATATTGATATGATTGGTCAAAATAATATAGGTAACAATTACTCAGATTACTTTAATATTAAATTAGATACAACAAACACATCATTAACTTTTACAATGACACTTTTACCAGAAAGTGAGTTTGATGAAGTAATTTGGAGAAAAACGTATATTAATGTTATAATTACTCTCAATGCAGTTATATTATTTAATATTAACACTACGACAAATAACGAAGGAGATGTTCTTCTACTAGTATCAGGTGGAATAGATGTTAATAATATAGATATATATACCAAATTTGGGAATATTTTATTTGATTTCGATTATTGTACTATTGGAGGCAATATAAATGGAATTGTGGATATAGGAAATATAGGATTAGATGTAAATAATGTTCAATACACAAAAAATAGTGTATGGAATCTCGCAATTAATACTGGAGGGATTAATGATAACGGAGATATATTCATTGATATTAGACATATTACCGCAATAAATGCAAATATAACAGGTACAGTATATACAAATCAAGGATTAATAACAACGCATTATACTGACAACACACCTTTAGTAGGCGTGAATTTTACATTTTATGGTCGCCATCCTGAAGGAAGTATTGAAGATTTCAAAGCCTATGTTCCTTTTTACGCCCCTGAACCTTGGGCTGCTGGTTATTATTATTATTCACATGAGTATCCTGCGATTGGGAACTATGATCTCTCATTCTACATCAACAGTATAAACGATTATGGTCGCTATGATGTGAATTTCAAGAACAATATTACTATTTTATAATAGTAGTACAAGAAAAAATAAAAAAATTAATTATTATTTTTATATTGTTAGAAATGGGCATATTTAAATAGCATTTTATAAGGAGCAAGATAATAATTAATTCCTGTGAGTTTTGGACCGTGAACTGCGCAATATCCTTCTGTATAAGTCCATATAACAGGATAAACTTCTTCAATTAGTCGTTTTTGGATATTATAATATAATTGTCCCCTGGCAATTTCATTTGTTTCTATTATTGCATCATCCATCCATTGCTGAGCTAAGGTATCATTTACATTTCCCCAATTTTCAAATCCATCAATTTTACTTGAAAATAACGGATTAACATTACTGCTGGGATCAAAATAATCTGGATACCAGCCAGAAATCCAAAAAGCAGACCAAGCATGAATTTTCCAACCCTCTCCTGAAAATAATGGGATTATGTTTAACTCAACTCCGATTTGTTTAAGACTTTCAACTATTAGATCTTTATAAAAAACAGAATAATCCGAAGCAACTCCATATGTATAGTTATATATTGCGAGAGGTGTTTCATTAGTTACAAGACTTTCCCACTCGTTTCCAGCAGAAATATTATCATTCGCAGTCAAAGATCCAGCAGTTCCGTTCCAATTCACATCTTTTAAGACTTGGCGAGCATGAGTAAGATTATAATAGGGGAGGTCAAAATCTTCCCAGTTAGAGTATAGCATTCCTTTTGAAAGCGGTGATCTGCATCGTATAACACCCCCTTCCCACCATTGCTCTTCATATGTTAACATTTTACTATAATTAAAGGCGTAACTAATTGCCTGTCTCATAGTTGTATTAATTATATTGTTATTCATCCAAATATAATTTACAGCAGAAGTGTTATGGTAATGTAGGGTAATCTCAGGGGAATCAGTGTAATTTTCTGGTCCCCATGGCCAAAGATATGTGTAGTCAATCTTTCCTTCTATCATTTGTTCATATCTTTCAACATGATCGTCAGGGTTTTGGAAATATTTAAATATTAATTTTTCTAAATATGGCTTTTCACCCCAATAGTCAGGATTAGCAATTAAAGTAGTATTTTCGGTGTAATAAATCAAATAAGTAGGATCTTTTAAAATCGTGGAAGAATCATACTTAAATGGTCCCGTTCCAATAAGACCAGTCTCATGATAACTAAAATTATTTAATGGAACAGCGCGAGGTGATAATATATAGGATTGAAGACTGGTTAACATAGCTTTAAAGGGGACAAAAGGTTTATTCAATACAAACCTTACAATGTAGTTATCTACAATTTCAGTCCTATTTAGAATCAAGTTCAAATCAGCATCATACCATATCCATGGGTATACTAAATAGTCCAGTAGATTATGAAGTCTATCAAAGTTCCATTTCACAGCAGTAGCGTTAAATGGTGTTCCATCGTGGAATTTAACTCCTTGTCTAAGTATACATGTAAAATTTAAACCATCTGAACTCCATGTCCCATTCAATGCTAGATTTGGGATAATATGAGAAGTTTCATCTGTTACATCTATTTCAAAGAGTCCTTCTGCAATTTGATTTATTAGATGTATAGAACTAAAATAACCTAATTGACCACCATTAAATTCATAACTTATAAGTGTATCATTAACCCAGAGTCCCTCATAACTGGTAATAAGTTTGTTTTTTTTTTGTTCTGGTATATTTATCCACAAAATAATGCCACTTACAATCCCTGCGATTGCTACAGCAGCAATCATTCCTCCTACTACTACTGGTTTATGCTCAGCAATTATTCTTTTCTTCTTTAGTCCTTTTTTTTAGCACTTTTTCCTTTGGATTCTACACCCATTAATACTCTCCTCAGATTGAACTTATAAATAAGGAAAAATAAATTGAAATTCAAGTTTAGGTATGAATTAATATTGGTATATGTTTATTATTAAATTTTATGTTAAAAATCGAAATTATGGCATATTGTTTATTGCCCATTTTGTCAATTAATACTTTATTTTCTGATCAAGTTTTGAATTAGAATTATAAAAAATGAAAACAGTATTCATTTAATCCTAGTTCATTTCTCATTACCTTAATATCATTTTGTAAACTTTTATTGACAGGGATTCCTTTGTTCTTTCTCTCTTCTTCGGAAATATATTCTTTTTCACCAGCTGTAAAGATTTTATCTTCACGGGGAATCTTTCTTGAGCCTCTTAAATCTCTCATTATATTACCAGCAGTTTTTTTAAATGAGTTCAAACCAATAAAATTTTCAGTATTAATCGCTAAGAAAAAATGACCAACTTTTAGTCTTTTTTGATCGTCTTCGACAATTCCTAGGGTATCTCTTAAGTATATTCCCTCTTGTAAGGCAGCAGAAAGAAGTTCTACAACTGTAGCATAACCATAGCCTTTATAACCAGCAGTATCTTCACCTTTTCCTCCTAATGGTAATAAAGATGCCTTTCTTTCTAACATCTTTTGTAGAACTTTATTAGGATCAGTTATAATTTCACCTTTATTATCAATAACCGTATTCTCTGGAAGGGGTTTATTAATCCGAGCATTAAGTTCAACTTTTCCTCTTTGAATTATTGATGTGGCACAATCAATTAGAAAAGGGAATTCTTCATCAGTAGGAGCTCCAATCGTTAAAGGATTTGTGCCCAACATCGGCTCGCATCCAAAGGTGGGTGGAATTGAAGGTCTAGCGTTAGTGACAGCAATCCCAATCATACCTTCTTTTATTGCCATAAGCGAGTAGTAACCTGCAATCCCAAAATGCGTAGAATTTCTTACTGCTACAGCACCTAGCCCATATTTTTTTGCTTTTTCAATAGCCATTTTCATTGCCTTATATGCTATAACATGCCCCATACCGCAATTTCCATCTAATAAGGCAGTAGTGGGACCATCTTTTATTACATCAATTTTCGTTTTTACCTCATAAATTCCTTCCTTGATACGATCATAGTACATTTTACAGCGCTGAATACCATGAGAATCAATTCCTCTTAAATCTGATGTAATTAGCACATCAGCAATGATAATAGCATCTTCTTTCGGTACTCCTAGTCCAATGAAAACATCTCTCATAAAATTTTCAAGAGTAACGGCATCTAAATGTACAATATCTTCTGACATCTTAGATTTCCTCCATAAACTTTCATTTTTAAATTAAAAAATTATTTTCAAGTCCTAAATCAAGTAAATTCTGACTACTAAAATATAATTTTTATTGTGGGATGAATATTAAATTTTTCTCTATTTTGAAATTTCATAGAAAATCAGATTCAAAGCAATATGTTCCACATATTATTCTCGTATTTATACAACCAATTCTACTAACAATTGTGAAATTGTATATCCCATCTATGGATAATTAAAAACAATTTTTAGAGTGTCATGAAAAAAAAAGAAAAGCTGAACTGCCCACTATGTAATACTAAATTTATTCCAAGAACATTTTATCCCGAAGAAGCAACTTTTTCTTCTTCAGAGGGCAAATTATTGTCAGGATTTAATGGGTACATAAGTTCTAGTGGAGTTAAACCTTCAGAAGTAATTTTGGGCTCTTGGATTACATATTGTCCAAATTGTAATTATGTCATGAAATTTGTAAAAGAGATTGTTAAAAAAGAAAAAATCCAAGCCCAGAATGTTGTCGCTAAAGACATCAAAGAAAAATATAATAACTATTACTTTGGGTTTCCATTTGAAGACTACTCTCAATATTTAACTGGAGTTGCTGAACAAGTCAAATCAAGTATTGTAAAATCTCTTAAAGGTATAGATCTAAAAATTTGGGAGAGTATGTATGAAATTGAAGACACATTTAAACTTTTAGTCAGATTTTATGCAAATTTAGAGAAATATTGTAATGCTCAACTTCCAAATAATGAGGATGATGATTTACCAGCAAAAATAAAATTATTAAAATTAGTACCAGATCTGGAGAATTTACTATTAGATTTAAATGAGATAAGAATAAAAACTATTCAAGGGAACTACGAGTTATCTTCGGATGATAAAGAAAGAGTCAATACTGCTGTTGTGAATTTTACATTGAATGTAATTGAAAAGCATATAAAACCATTAGTGGAAGGTAAAAAATTAAAAACAAAATATATGTACGTCGATATAAAAGATCTTAATGCTGAAATCAAAGTCTTCCTAAATGGATATCTAAATGGCTTATTTAATCATGGAAAATCTGCTCATAATGAAGTAAGATCATTTTTAGAGAATCTACTTATCAATTAATAATACTAATTTTTCAGCTTCTTATTTTATCGACTTCTAGATATTATCACCATGCTATACGTTTATTTGAATCCTTAATTCATATTTTAAATTCATGATTATAAATGATTTAAATACTGAAGTTAAGGGTAAATTTTTTAAAGAGATTATAATTGAGGATGATGGCGAAGATTTTGTCTATGTTTTTCCTGATACAAAAGAATTTCTATCGATCATTAGAAGAAAAGAGATTAAAAATAGCCTAATTACGGGAAAGTAATTTAAAACATTGTTATTTTATTGATCACTTAAAAGTCTCCAATAGTCACTTGAAAATGTAAATTTTAAATTATATTAAGTATTATAAAATATGGGCAATTTGGGCAATGCCTGATTCCCCTTGCTGGGAGGACCATAAAATGCTCAATAGTGGAAATTGCCTGAATTAAGAATTCATGAGTATTATTATCCAATCTTATGTTCCGTCGAAGCATCGGCTACATAGGCGGGTTACAGAGTAGTGTATTTTGTAGGAAATACATAAACTCGTAATTTCAAAACCGGCCAGGCCCTGGCGGGAGCATCCGTACGAATAGTAGTTCGCGCTTTGTAGTGCGGGTGTGGAGGACCATGAGATACTATGGTCATAATAGTAGGATTGATATCGAGGTTCGGGTTTTTTAAACCTAAATCCTAATTACTCACTATTTTCGATTGGTTTTTTTGGTTTGATAATCAGTTTATATCTGCAATGTCTATTATTAGAATTCAGTATACACTCTAATATTTCGG
>CAYNEU010000476.1:0-2098 GCA_964396275.1 uncultured archaeon
ATTGCATCTATTTATTGAGGAGTAATTTCTTCAATAGATTTGAACTAAGAATTTAATTTTAAAAATTGGACCCCATTTTATTTTTATTCTTTTTTATTCTTATTCTATTTAGTGGTAAAACAGTGAGAGATTATGGAAGCTAAAATAAGAATAGATACAAACTATTATGAGTTTTTGGATTTAGTTCAAGACATATCCAAAAATTCAGAATCTATTCAGAAAAATCGTATAAAAACTATATATGAGAATTATGATATTTACACGGTTAAGCACGAAATAGATAAAAAAATCGCATTTCTAGATAAATTACTAACTAAATAAAAACTAAAAATCAAGATTATATCTTTTCCATTTCCTAAATGAGTATATTCTTTTGAATATACTCATTTTTTCTTTAAATTGTTTTTAAGCTTATCAGCAATTAGTTCTAAGTATGATTGCCGTATAGATTCTTCATTCTTTATTCCAAATAAACTTAGGAAGTTGAATAAAACTTCTTTAGAGGCTTCAATATTTTCAGAAGTTTTTAATAAACACTCAACTTCTATAAAATGTTGATCTAATATTGGTAAATAGTCAATTAATGCTTCTATATGGAAAGATTTAAATTCAAATTCATACAAATCTCTTTCCTTTTTAATAGTAAGAATCTCTTGGAAGCCTAATTCTCTTAATAAATTCTTCATTCTATTAATATCTTCAATCTTTATATCTATCTCTTCACGAGTTTTTGTAGAATTATCTAATTTTTTGCCTTTATAAGTAATATAATGATTGATTCTTTGCTCAATTGTCAGTTCTTTTTTATTAAATTCTATACTTTTTCTTAATCTTAAGGCTTCATCTGTTTTTTTAAAATCTCGTAATCCTTTTGGCATATTAAAATAGGTATCTTCATGCAGTAAAGATAACTTATATACGCCCTTATTTTCTTCAAATTTGTTTTTTATTATATTTGGATCTAAGATTCTAACTTTTATTTCTACTTCAATCATACCAATTATTTCCTTTCTGATAACAATTATAATTCACTATTTTTTATTAGTATTAATGGATTGAACAAGAGTTGATCTAATTATTTCGGAATCACTTAATACTGTTAGAAAACTCGCTGAAAAATATAGATATCTCCCTTATATGATAGAAAGATATATCCAATTCTTAGGATTTGATGAAACATTAAAGTTGTTAGAAGCAAATGAACGCCCGTTAAAGCCCTCGATACGAGTTAATACTCTTAAAATATCGACTTCAGATTTAAGAAAACGACTCGAAAAGAAAGGAAACGAGCTGCAACCAATTGAATGGGTTCCTTATGGGTTTAATGTCATTAAAGAAGGATCTAATTTGGGATCTTCTCATGAATTTTTACAAGGCTATTATTATTTACAGAATGTTGCTTCAATGCTTTCAGCGGTTATTCTCGATCCTAAACCAAATGATATTGTAATTGACATGTGTGCAGCGCCCGGAAGTAAATCAACTCATTTAGCTCAACTTATGGGAAATGAAGGTACCCTTATATTAATTGATAAAAATACAAATCGAATTCCTGCTTTAGAAGTTAATCTTAGAAGAATGGGAATTATTAATTCAATTGTAATTAATATGGATGCTATTCATTTATCAAATTTAAATATTAAATGTGATAAAATTCTTTTAGATGCACCATGCACTGGGGAAGGTTTAATAAGACAAGATCCTAGTAGAAAAAAAAGTAAAAGATTGAGAAACCTTGATAAAATGTCTTCAATCCAAAAGAGATTATTGACTGCTGGGTTGAATTCATTAAATTCAGGGGGGATGCTTTTATATTGTACTTGTTCTATTGCCCCCGAAGAAAATGAGTTAGTAATTAACGAAATATTGAACCAGTTCAATGGCTTTGATATTATTGAAATTTCTAAAAATTATGGCGTGGAAGGATTAACTAACGTTTTTGGAGTTGATTTATTAGAAGATTTAATCGTATTTATCTCCTTTCAGGTCCCTAATATAATTGTCGAGAGGACTCTACAAAATTCAATTCTTGTATCAACGAGAGTTAGCAAGAACAAGCAAATTGATCTTGAAAATTATTTTATTTCAGAGAAAGGTG
>CAYNEU010000477.1:0-2650 GCA_964396275.1 uncultured archaeon
AACTAAATGGTATCGAAAACTTTTAACTCAAAAGAATTAGAAGAGATAACGTTAATTAAAATAGGTAAATGGGACATAATCTCTGAATATCATCGTATTGACTGGCTCAAAGCTGGGCATAATGAAGAAGAGGCAAAGATCCATGGTATTGTAATTGCTATTGTTGGATATCAAGCACGTTTAGGAAAAGAACCTCAAAAATATAAATTAGAACAAAAAGGAAAGGAAAAGGGTGTATCTATAACCCATAGAAAGCAAGAGAAATGGATAACAACTAAGGAATTTGATAAAATTATTAATAAGATCGGTAATAAATATTATAAAAAGATATTCTCTCCCGCAATAGAAAATTTATATAATAAGGATTACTCTTATGATGAAGTAAAGAAAGCAGTTGAAATCCCCTCAACAATAGGAGCGAAAATAACTCTAGATAAATTTTTACCTTTTCTATAATTAGCACTAAAACTGCTTTCTTCCATGAATATAGAATAATAAAAAAATGTTCTCCAAATAAAATTATATGAATTAAACCCAAAATTGTTCTTGGGTAAATATATGCAAAATATTTAGTGATAAAAACTATAATAAATTCTTAATTTTTCGGGCTAGTTCCTGAGCATCAGCTTCAGAACTATGAAGAATCTTGAATAATTCCTCGGGATTAACTATTAAACCTGCATCAAGCAGCTTTTGAAGTCCAATCACCGTATTAATTCTTTCATTTTTCTGAAGATGAAAAATTACATTACCTAACTGGTTTTTCAGCAATCCTTTTTCAGAATTTAACGCCAACCGTAAAAGCGCAGGACAAACCTCCTCTAGAGTCTCCTTACTCATCCTTTTCGCATATTCATACATTTGCACCCTTTGGTAATCTGTGAGCCCAACAACTTTCTCTTCTATTTTTGATAATGGTTCCATTTTTCGTTATCACTTCTTACCATTTTTGATTTTTTTATTTTTATTTTTAATACTTTTTGACTAATCACTATACTATCACTCTCATATTTAAATGTTTTTAGTCATAATTCTCAATAAAAAGTACGGAATCTGTCAAAACAAAATATTTAGTATTTTTAAAATATACAAAATGACGAAAAAATGATCATATCCTCTAGTGGGATCTTTTTGGGTCGTAATGAATTTTTCATATTTTTTATCTAGAATATAAGAAACAATTTCGGAATCTAATTGACTGGAAAAAGTAAAATATATTGAACAAAGTAACCTTTCAGTCATTCAATGACAAAAACATGATCAACATCCGACATTCATTCTTAGTTCATTGACAATATCAATCACAATCGACACTTTTCGTAACTAAAAACCAGCATTATAATGCAAAATATTTCTTTCATATCCTTAAAATATGTGATTGTATTCATAAATTCTGATCGGTTTGATGTAAAAAGTTGATCGTATCATCGCAACATTATGATCGAAAAGCGACATATTTATATATCGAAATTTATTATCAATAATTGTAAAACACTTAAATGATTGAGGGAACAAAATGGGACATATAGAAAAAGAAGAAAAATTGGACGATGTAATAGCCTATTATAAGAACATTCGGGAGGCTCTTGCAGGCTTGAGCGATATAATTTCGATAAGTTTTAATGAGAAGGATTTCTATCATCAAGCAGCGATGGACAATTTGAAAGCCTTACATGATAATGTGTTAGAAATGTTAAAATCTTCTTTTACACCTCGGGAAATCCGAATACGATTACGGGAGTTAGAGTTTGACGAGAAGGAAGCCAAGAAAGTTTTTCCTTTATAATTTTTTAAAATCTTATTTTTAGCTTATTTTTGGAAATTACTTATCTTAAAGTGTATTCATAGTATTTTTCATCCCGATTATCTATTTGACATCTTTTTTCCAGATTAATATTTATATACCTAAAATTTTATTATTACTATGAAATTTAGTAAGAAAGGTTATAGCAATAAATTCAAATTATATAACAATTCTAATCATTAAAGGTGAAGCTAAATATCTGGTGAATTTACTCGAATTAGAAGAGAATATACTGAATGGGATTTAGGGTTTGCGCTATTTTCTATTATTCTTGGTATAATAGACTTCATTTTTATCGTGATAGGGATAATTTATAATGACTTGTTATATCAAATTTTATCATATATTCTGACATTTATAATTTCTTTATTAGTTTATCTCTTTATTAAAGGAAAAATGTCTTTTAGGAGGAATACTGAAGAGTATCGTGAAGCTTCTAAGAAAGAGATTTTCCACTTTTTAAAGAAAAATGCTACGAATGCATATACTGCTGATACACTACTAAAGAACTTAAATGAAAATATAACTCAATCTTCTTTTAAAAGGCATATAAAGAAAAATTATGAAGTAGTTCTATCAAAATTGGTTTCAGATCAGCACATCCAGGTAATTCAAAAGAATGGACAAGCTTATTATTCATTTCCAAGTGTATAATTATAAATTATATATCATTTAAAGTTTAGTGAAGAAAGAACTCGAACTAATCTTTCCTTTATAATTTTTCTAAATTTTATTTTTTAATTTTAAGATTTTAAATTACAGAAATTTGATAAGTCAAAAATTATGATTTTAGAGCCTTTTTTGGAGTTTCTTTTATAAAATCTTTATCTTTTGATTTTTCTTACT
>CAYNEU010000478.1:0-2679 GCA_964396275.1 uncultured archaeon
ACAACTTCATAAGGCGTTGATGGGCCATTAACCCCATAAAGTTTATTTGGCGCAACACAGTGCATATATGTAATTTGTTGATTTGCAATATCAAAAGTATGGTTAGATACAAAACCCTGGCGATTTGTTAAATAGAGCCCAAAAAGGAAACTCACAGTTGAATCCATATCAGATTCACATATACCATATTTCCCCTCATTACTTAATTCTAAAAAAGCCATACAAGGATAAGCAGGCAATATTCCCGTCAATAAGAAGGTTCCACAATCAGGAGTAAAAATGTCAACATCTCTATCTTCCAATATTTTTTTAAAAGCGATGTATAATTTTGCAGAATTCAGAATTGTCTTTTCAGATGGTTCTATTTTTAATGCATTGCTAATCCATTTTTCAGCAACAATCTTAGCGTCTTCTTCATTTACATTCGAATAATATTCTAGTATCTCATTCGGATCTTCTCTTATCATTTCAATACCAAATATTTCTTTCAACTTTTCTCTATACTTTGGTTCATCCATCCTCCACTGATGTGCTTGATCTTTACCAGCAGTGTCTGTATAAAATTCAAACTCTTTATCACCACTCATTTTTCCCACTTGTTCAAGAAATTCTGGATGATTTTTTAATATTTCTTTACGTTCTGGATTAAAAAGACCTAATATTACATCCCAATTCATTTTTATTACATCACTTGCATAAACCAAAACTCTCGTTCCCCTTAAACGTAGTAAGTTAATCATTGATTCAATTGCTCTTTCAAAATCTTCAAGCTTTTGTGAAGAGAATGGAAATACTTGATAATTTTTATCTTTAATATTCGAATAGATTTTAGTGAATGTATGATCTCCTCCATAGATAAAATTACCAAGAATAACAGGTTTATCACATTCGATAAATTCAATTCCCGCTTGAACTATTCCAGGATCTCCATAATGACCTATTGTAAAGATAATTATTCCATCTGCTTTTAGTATATTTTCTTTAATATTGTCGACTAAAACTTTATTATATGAAGTAATCATCGTTCCCCAATTAAATGCAACATTTGGAAACTTCTTAATTAAACTCTCCTTAATCTCATCTATTAACTTAAAGTTATCATAACCTAAATAGGGCCATCCAGCTTCCCATTGTGGCTTACCAATAAAAACGACCTGTATTTTTATTTTATTCAAAGTCATATTCTTATTCCTTATCTCATTCTATATTAAATTATACGTTTTTTAAAAGAAGAATTCAAAACTTATAATTTTTTAAACCTTAAAAACATAAAATAAAATATTCAAATTGATTTTTGATGAGAAGAGCAACATAAATAAAAATGGCTGTTAATTTCTATTGGTTAGGCGTTTCATTAGCAATATCATCTGGATTATCAAATCATCTTGGAACTGTTTTCCAAAAGAAGGTAATAAATAACCTCCCTGATGAAGCAAAATTTTTTAGAAGCTTAGTTAAAAAAAGATTATGGTTAAGTGGTCTTATTTTACAATACGGATTAGGAGCTATTTTTTACATGATGGCTCAATTATTCATTGGTCCTGCACTAATTCCTGGATTTATGGCTTCAGGATTGATCATCTTAGCAATAGGTTCTATAAAGATTGTGGGAGAAACTTTAAATAAAGCCGAATTTACAGGCATTTTTCTAATGATATTAGCGTTTTTTCTATTAGGAATAAGTGAATTGTCAATTGACATTGCACATACAAATTTAGTGGAGATCTCATTTCTTATTAGGATTATTATTTTTACATTAGTAGTTATTATATTTTCTTTTGTTTGTTATATATTACAGCGGAAAAGTAAAAGATTCAAGGGGATTTTATTAGCAACTTTATCAGGGTTATTGTTTGTACTGTCAAATTTTTGGGTAAGTCCACTTATAGGAGTTATAGCTAAGGTATTTAGTGGTACTTTTGATTTGGGAGAATTGCTAATATTTATTATTTCTTGCATTATTCTAATTTTATCTAATGTTTTAGGAGTAATGACGATTCAAAAGTCATTTACAGTTGGCCAAGCAAGTAACTTGGTTCCAATACAACAAGTTCCTACATTAATTGCCCCGATTGTAATATATTTTCTAATATTTCTATTAACACCACCCAGTGTCTTCTCTATTTACTATTTAATAATTGGATTAAGTCTAATTATAATTAGTTCTTTCTTATTGGGGAAGAGATCAGCTCAAATGGAAGAAATAAAATAACTTTATTTAATTATTTATTTTATTATGGCGAAAATTATATTTTTTCAAGCTCATCCCGATGATTTAGAACATAAATGTGGGCATTTGATGCACCATCTTGCTGCTAAAAGCAAAAAAATTCACATTATTAAAATAGCTTCAATCACCAAAGGAGAATTTGGACTTCCAGGACCTCAATATGATAAATTTAAAGGAGATTTGCTGGCAAAAATTAGAACACAAGAATTATTTAACGCAGAAAAAATTCATGGAATCCCGCCCGAGAATATAGATTTCTTCGGATATATTGACGGATTTGTACCTTTCAATACAGAATTTGTTAATAGGATTACTGATTATCTTAAAAAAGAAAGACCAAATATAATTATTGCTCCAGAAGCAATCTATTCTTGGTATTATCATATGGATCATATAAACACGGGAAGAGTACTATTTTATATCATTCATAAGAAATTAATAGATTTCAC
>CAYNEU010000479.1:0-2147 GCA_964396275.1 uncultured archaeon
TTGAATGATACCTTTATTATAGGATACTCCTCCTTGGAAAACTATTGGTTCGTCTAATTCCTTTCCCTTAGATAAATTATTCATATAATTTCTAACTAATGAATCACATAAACCAGCTATAATATCCTCTTTAGAATACCCTGCATTCTGTTTATGGATCATATCAGACTCAGCAAATACCGTACATCTTCCAGCGATGCTCACGGGATTTTTAGATTTCACAGCATAATCTCCAAATTGCTCAATCGGAATACCCAATCTAGATGCTTGATGATCAAGAAAAGAACCAGTTCCAGCAGCGCATACAGAATTCATTGCAAAATCTACAATAATTCCATCACGCAAAATGATGATTTTAGAATCTTGGCCACCAATTTCTAAGATAGTGCTTACATCAGGATATAATGATTGAGTTGCAACTGCGTGTGCAATAATTTCTGTTTTCGCAAGATCTCCCCCTACAATAGCTTTCGTTAAATATCTTGCTGAACCAGTAGTTCCGCAACAACGTATTGCGTATTCTTGTAGTTCTTCATTTTGTTCGACTTTTTTTCTTAAATCTTCCATACCTGCCTTGGCAGAATCGATAGGAGATCCTCTATTACGTAAAAATACACTTGTGAGGACATTACCATCAAGATCCATTAAAACAAATTTACACGTAACACTTCCTATATCAATTCCAAGAAAAGCATCAAGCTTTTCGTTTTCTTTAACTACTTTATCTGAAACTTGTACCATAATTACACCTTTCTTATGCCTGAATTAATTGAATACACTCCTGAAAAAAATGTGATCCATTTGATTTATAAAAATTCATCTTATTATCTTCAAGTGAGATCTTTTCAAGACCTAATTTATGTTTACGTCTTGATTCCATTAGATCTACAAATGCTTCTAATCTCGTTCTCATTCCTTCAGTACCAGAATGCTCATCAAAAGAGAAATATATAATCGGAAGATCATATAATTGTTTAAGTTTATTTGTAATAATAGTCCGAGCAGTTACTTCGGGCATACAAGTGAAAGGGTAACAATGAACAGCCCCATCAAAACCACTTTTAGCGCGATCTATGTATTCTCCTAGGACCCATTGGCATTCTCCTCCAATATCCATAGGAACATACGGATGAGAAAGATGTTCTAACCATCTTCGGTGAAAATTCAAATGGAATTTATGCGAAACCCAATCCCATAAACTTAAATTTTGATGTATCTCTACACCCATTTCTCCAAGCTTACGTCTAATATCTACATTAACATATGGTTCTAAACTTATATGAATTTCACCAAATATCGCTACCCGTAAAGGAGTACGTGTTTTGTCAATATCAATTTTATTAAAATCTTCTTTAATTACTTTTTTGAAATTTCGTAGTTCCTTAAGGGTGTTAGCTTGATCAAGTTTCATTAGGATATTATTCAAAACGTCAGTAGTATCTCCTTGATTTCGTTCATAAGCACGGAACAAACCTTCTGCAGTTTGAATGTCTTGTAAAAGTTTTGTTTTCTTCAAGAAAAAAATCACTGCTTTTACGAATCTTGGATAAGCAAATAGACCGCTTTTGCCACTAAGGTCTTGGAGAGTTTTTACCCAATGAAATTCTAGTAAATCTGCTTGATCTAATGGAATTATTCTCACATTTTTATAACCCATATCATGTAAAATACGTTCTTGAACAGCATGATAAAAACCAAAACGACATGGTCCGCAATCTATAGCCATTACTAAAGTGTCTGCACCCTTTTTAATAGCATTTACAAAATCTCCTAATGTTGCTTTAAATGGGAAGCAAACAAACTCTGGGCTGTATTTTACGCCAACTTTAATGGCTTCTCTATTAGTTGGATCAGGTAAGATTACTTTTATTGACGGATCTAAAACCTCGAATAATGTTTTGAAAGCCACCCAATTAGGCCCCATGTTAGGAAAGGAAATGATCATGTATCACTGAACTCCTATAATTACTTCAGACTTTAATTTAACTTAACGAATGATTATAAATGACGTTTACTTAAATAAACCTTTGTTTAAATAACAAAGCAAATAATAAAAATGTACCCATTATAAACAAATTATCAATAGTATGAAATCTTTTATTAAAAATCTTAGTTTTGGTTAATAAGTTTAAGCAAGATTATTTTAT
>CAYNEU010000480.1:0-3188 GCA_964396275.1 uncultured archaeon
TATTATTTGTAATAATAATATTAATTGAAAGGTTATTATTTAATTGATTTATGATGTTATAATTATTGGAGGCGGTGTTACCGGCTGTTGTATAGCACGCACGCTTTCAAAATATGATTTAAACATTTGTTTATTAGAAAAGGAGGCAGAGGTTGCTTCTGGAACCACTAAAGCCAATTCTGGGGTAATTCATGCTGGTTATGCAGCTCAAAGAGAATATATTAAGCGGTATTTATGTATTAAAGGAAATAAATTATACACTCAAGCGGCAGAGGAATTAAATTTCCCATTCAAACGAATTGGTTCCTTTGTAGTAGCATTAGAGGATAATCAGATTGAACACTTAGAAGAAGAAAGAAAAAAAGGCACTGAGGATGGCGTTCCAGGACTGGAGGTAATATTAGACAAAAAGAAGATAAAAGAAATGGAACCAAATTTAACAGATGAAGTGGTTGGTGTTTTATATGCTCCTTCCGCAGGGCTCGCCAGTCCATATGAATTAACATTTGCCTTAGCTGAAAATGCTGCTATGAATGGTGTAAAGTTTTTCAGAAATCATGAAGTTGTTAAAATAAAGCATCAGGATTATGTTTTTAATGTAAGGACATATAAAGGTGAATTTCAGACTCGAAATCTAATTAATGCTGCTGGCCTGTATGCTGAAAGAATTTCTAGAATGTTAGGTTTAGATTATTTTAGTATAATGCCAAGAAAGGGCGAGTATATCCTTTTTGATCGTAATGCTCTTCAATTAAATAAGATTCTATTCCCAATTCCTACAAAAGTATCAAAAGGAATATTAGTATGCCCAACATTGCATGGAAACACTTTTGTGGGGCCTAATGCTCAAAATTTAACTGATCTTGAGGATGTTTCAACAACTACCGCGGGGCTAAAAGAAATTTTAGAAGGTGGAATGAAATTAGTTCCAAGTATCCCTGCAAGAAGCTCAATTAGAAATTTTGCGGGATTAAGAGCAGTTCCTGATACCTATGATTTTATAATTGATAATACGGATGTATATGGTTTTATTAATGTAGCAGGGATTTTATCTCCAGGTCTTACAGCAACATTTGCAATCGCAGAAAAGGTTGTTGATTTCTTGGAGTTATTAGGAGTAGAATTAAATGCGAAGGTGGATTATAACCCAATTCGCCCCAAACCAGAAAGATTTAAAGATTTCACTAAAAAAGAACTCGATCAAAAAATACAAGAAGATCCAGCGTGGGGGAGAATTATTTGTCGATGTGAAACTATCCCTGAAAAAGAAATAATCAATGCGATTCATGCTCCAGTAGGAGCTAATACTGTAGATGGAGTTAAATTCCGATGTAGACCCGGTATGGGGAGATGCCAAGGTGGATTCTGTCGCCCTCGTGTTATAGAGATCCTTTCTAGAGAACTAAACAAATCTTATGAAGAAATTACAAAGAGGGGAGAAGACACTAACATTATAGTTGGTAAAACAAAAGATTTACTATTAAAAAATGAAAGAAGAGGTGCTAGGGGAGAATGAGAAAACTCAAAGTAGATGTTGCTATTATAGGTGGTGGATCTGCAGGGTTAGCCGCTGCTATAGTTATTAAAAAAGCAGAATTAGATGTCTTAATATTAGAAAGAGATAAAGAACTAGGAGGAATAACTCTCCAATGCATTCATAATGGATTTGGACTTCATGAATTTGAAGAAGAATTAACTGGTCCAGAATATGTGCAAAGATTTATAAATCAAGCTAAAGATCTAAACATTCCCTATAAATTAGACACAATGGTAATTGAAATTACCCCAGATAAAATAATATATGCCGTAAATAAAAATGAAGGACTTATTGAGATTAAATCAAAAGCTATAATCCTTGCTATGGGATGTCGCGAAAGGACACGGGGAGCAATTAATATTCCTGGTTTTCGACCCGCGGGAATTTATACTGCGGGACAGGCTCAAAGATTTGTTAACATTGAAGGCTACCTCCCGGGTAGAACATATGTTATATTAGGAAGTGGAGATATTGGTATGATTATGGCTCGTCGTTTAACTTGGGAAGGTTGTCAAGTTAAAGCTGTGGTGGAAATTCAACCTTATGTAAGTGGTTTAATAAGAAATGAAGTACAATGCTTAGAAGATTATGGAATTCCATTGATAACCAGTTATACAGTAACAAAGATTCATGGAAAGGAGAGAGTTCAAGGTATAACAATATCAAAAGTAGATAGAAATTTCGATAGAGTCATAGGATCTGATAAATTTATCGAATGCGATACGCTTCTGTTATCGGTTGGACTAATTCCTGAAAATGAGTTAACTAGAGAAGCGGGAGCAGAAATTTCACATATGGGAGGTCCAGTTGTGGATAATAATCTAGAGACCACAATTGAAGGAATTTTTGCATGTGGTAATGTTCTACAAGTACATGATTTAGTAGATTTAGTTACAGCGGAAGCAAAAAGAGCCGGTTTAAATGCTATTGAGTATGTTAAGGAAAGATATGCAAAAAAAATTATAGAAAAAGATCGAATAAAATGTATTCCAGGTGAAAATGTTAATTATATAAAGCCTGATTTGATTAATCGAGCTGATACGGCTAAAGATATAATTTTTACGTTTAGAGTCAAACGACCTGATCGTAGACTTCTTATTCAATTTAAAGATGAAAATAACAAGATTATTTTTAAAAGAAAGAGGCTATATGTTATTCCTAGCGAAATGCTTGAATTAAAAATAAATTTAAATGAGAACCAAATAGATCCTGCTTGTAAATACTTGGAGGTAGAAGTGATTCCTCGACCAGAGGCATTAATAGAGGAGGATTAAATAAAAAAAGAGATGATAAGAAATGTCAACAAAAACTAATGAGAATGAACTTCCCGAAGGATTTAAGGATATAAGATGCATTATTTGTCCCACTGGATGTCTTGTACATGTTGAAAATGTTAATGGAGAATTAATAATAGAAGGTCACTCATGTAAAAGAGGGGAAGTATATGCGAGAGAGGAATTCGTTTCTCCAAAAAGAATTCTTACAACAACCATGAGAGTTGAAAAAGGATTTTTACCTTTAATACCAGTTAGATCAGATAAACCAATCCCAAAAGACAAATTAGAGGAAACCTTGAAATTAATAGCAAAAACACAAACTAAAGCCCCTATCAAAATGGGTGATACCCTTATTGAAAATGTACTTGGACTTG
>CAYNEU010000481.1:0-3435 GCA_964396275.1 uncultured archaeon
TGTTGCTCCTTTTCCTCATAAAATCAAGGGTCAAGCAATTTGGGCCTTCGTGACTTTAATTCAAGGAGTTCAAAAATCAGCTAAATTAGCCAATGAGATCAGGATGCATGTAAGAACAGAAATAGGACCTGTTTTCCAACCAGATGTAATTCAATTTGCTGATGAATTACCAAAAACTCGAAGTGGTAAGATAATGAGGCGAATTTTGAAAGCAATTGCCACCGGTACTGATATTGGAAATGTTACAACATTAGCTGATCCCTCTGTAGTTGATGACCTATTAGAAGAACGAAATAAAATGGATGTAGAAGTAGGTTAAATTTTTTTTTTATTAATATTTTTTTTTATTTTGAAAATATATTTATGCTAAGATTCTAATTTCTATATTCATTTAAGTCTCTTTTTTCAACATATTTTATATAATCGTCTATTTTTTTTTCCAATTCTGGTTCCAAGATACATTCTTTATGGTATTTTACGATTTTTTCAATTTTATTTTGAGCTTTATCTATAATATCAAGTGCACCTTTCTTGATCCAAGTATTTCTCGAACTTCTTTCACTCAAATCAGGAATAAATAACTCATTTTTAATATTTTTTGCTGTATGTTTTAATCCAAGAAATAATAAACCTTTTTTCTTTCCTGACACTACAGATTCAATTTCGTTTAATGCAATGGTGTTTTTGTTAACATTTATACCCTTTAAAGCCCGAGATACCATACCAGCTAATTCGTTATCAACAACTAATAATTCTAAACTTGAGGCCGAACCGCATTCATAGGTACCTGCACAAGTTATATAATTAATCCCTGCATAAGCTGCTGAACAAAGTGTATTAAACCTTTCAAAACCATTTTGCATATCAAATAGATTTGAATTTGTGATACAACCTGAGGCACGAGAAGGAATATTATAAAATCTCGCTAATTGAGCACTTGCAATTGTAATAAGACTTGTCTCTATTGAACCCCATGCAACATTACCAGTTCGGGGATCAATAGGGGTATTAACAGTACCATATAATACTGGAGTTCCTGGATTGATTAATTGGGTTAGAATTATAGAAGATAATACCTCTGCATTGGTCTGAGTTAATAATCCCGCAAGTGTTATAGGAGCATTTAATCCAGCACTAGCAGAGGGTGCAATTATTAAAGGTTGCTTATATTCAGCAAAAATAAATAAACCTCCAAGTAATACCCTTGGTAAGGTAAGTGGACTAATCGGATTAAAAAAACCAATAATTCTAGGGTTTTTTATTAGTTCTTCTTTACCGTGGACTATTATAGAAAGAAGTTCCATCAAATCATTCGACATAATCTTGCCTCTACATCCAATTCCGAATGGTTTTTTACTATTTTTCAACCATTCTTTAATTGCTTGACAATGTAAGGTAGTATAGGGAATATCAATAGGCCAAACATCTAAATGTGAACAAGAAATAAATTCTAAGGAATTTACAATTTTTAAAAATTTTATAAAATCAGTTAATAAAGCATCGCGAGGCCTTATTGGGTTATTTTGGTCGTATATTTTAGTTGGAGCTCCTTGGGTTGCAAAATGTGTGGTTGTTGCATTAATATCAATGTGATAACTCCCATCGGCACCATATAAAGAAAAAGAATTAGGGACTTTTTTTAATAGATCCTTGACTAAACTTTCAGGAATTTTTACATATTTTGTATTTTCATCAATCTCTGCTCCATTGTCTTGAAGAAGTAGACGAGATTCTTCAGAATCTACATTAATTCCAATATTTCCTAATAAATCCATGGTTGCTTCATGGATCATCAAAGTTTCATCATCATCTAAAACTCTTAATTTATCCAGTCTTATGATAAATCACTTTTTTAATATAAATTTTATAAAGATCGTTCTAATTATTGAATAGAAAAAGTAGTAAATGAAAAAAAATCTTCATTTATTTCTTACCTTTGATGACTTATTATCCTTTCAATCAGTAAAACGATGATCACAATAAAAGCAATTGGAGGAAAAATTAAAAGAAATAATCTGAATAATAACGCCTCTGCTAAATGTTCAGCAAAAACAAACATTAATCCATCGATAAAAGTACTTATTAGTGAAAGACACGTGAAAATAAATAAAATGTTATTCATCTTATTATCACTTAATTCCTGTAATCTTTCCTTCCCCCTATCATGTAGGTATTCAAAAACATCCAATTTATCTATAAAAAATTCTTCCATTTGAGAATTCCTCCAACTTTTAATAGATTCTTCATAAATAAAATGAGGGAATGGCGCGAGATTTTGTAAATAATTTGACTTATTTACAGAATATAATTCCATTTCCATTCTTAATTTATTAATCCATCTAATAGCTTTTTTTACACGTCGTTTTTGTAAACCTTGATAGGTAGCAAATTGACTCAATCGTCTATATAAAATTTCATTGAACACTTGAAGTGTACGCCATTCGATTTCTAAATATCTTAATATATCTTTAGCATACTTTAATTCTTTATAAGTCAATCCTGCCCATAAACTATTTCCCCATCCAATGTGGACAAAACCAGATGTACCTTTAGTGAAATTGATTGAACCATCAGGATGACTAACTTCGATAATTCTATTCATAAGTTCATCTGTTGGTAATATTTCATCAGTATTTATTTTGTTTCTAATCAGTACTATGTGCCCCCATAAGGGTATATCAGATTTTTGAGTTTTAAATAGTTCTTGATATGTGAGTAATGGTTTTTTAATATCCAATTCTTCTAAAATTTCTTTTAATTTATTAAAAACCTTCTTACCACACATTTCACTTTCCGTTAATAAATCTGGAAACCGTATTATTTTATCTAGTAAATCAGCCATTATCTGTTTTGGTTCCTTCTCCTGAATTGTTAAAAAATCTTGTTTAAAGATTATATTTAACTTACAATAGATCATTCCAATCCCATATTCATGAAAACTCATGGTTTCGAAAAAAAGTATCGGAGGAGTACTAAATATATCAATTCCAATTATATCTGAGGGGAGAGTATATGTTTTATTTACTTGAACTGTTATAATACTCTTATCCCGTTGAGTAACTCCACTTCCTCCTGTCCCCTTAAATAATTGCTCATCAATTTCTCCTTGAACCAATTTTTCATCACTACATGCCCATTTCTTAATTGATTCAGGCGGATTAGCATCATCCTTAAATTTTTCAATTATTATTTGATTTGGATAAATTTTTTCCAATTTCAAATATAATTTTTTTCTTATTTTCTCATATTTTCCAATTAGAGAAGAATAATCTAAAATCATTCTCGAATTGAAAGGCATAATAATATCAAATGAATATTTTGAATTTTCTATTCTTTCCATTCTTTGTTCACTTTCTTAAAAAATACTTAAAATCACTTACTAATTATTATATTTCTAATCAATAAAAGAATTTTGGAAAATATTATGTACAAGAA
>CAYNEU010000482.1:0-2581 GCA_964396275.1 uncultured archaeon
TAATAATATTAGGAATAAAAATCAGCTTATGACGTTATCATTTGAATATCATGAATTACCAAAACAGATTGAAGATAATTTTAAATATGTTTTTGAAAATAAAGAAGAATATAAAAATATTTTAAATGAATTAATTAAAACTCCATGTTCAGATCCTTCGGAATTTTTTGAACTCTATGATGAATTACAATTTGAAATAAATGAATTGGAATTAAAAGAGTCAAAGGAAAAAGAAGAAAAAAAATATTTAGAATAATTGAAAATTCCACATTTAAATCCATTAAATTATGAAGTCTTGCTCCTACTACTTTTATCCGATCCATCTTTTTAAATGTAGAAATAAAATCACAACATAACAATTACTATTGTGTTTTTTATTAAGTCTTTTAATTGGACCAAATGTCTCGAAAAATGAAGTCAGAAGAAGCTTAAAAAAAGCCATACACATATAATTGAATAAAATTATACAATATTATTATTTAAGCAATTCTTACAAACAAAAACAATTTTCCTTTTTTTCTCCGAGTTTTCATCGTAGTAAATTCTTTTATAAATGAAATTTTTACAGATCTCACATATAGCCGGAGTTCGGGTTTCTTCAATTAATGGCCCTAAATGTCCAAAATTAGCTTTAACTCTAGATTTCATAGATTTAAGTATTTGATTTGGTTTGAAGAGTGATTTGTATATTAGAAATTATATCAGTCTTCTTTTTATTAACTTTAGTATTTTTCCTGTAATAACCCCCTTGTCTATTATCAAAAAAAGGGCGGCTCCCTAAAGAAACATTTGCAATTTCAATTCTAGGATACATACGGCTTTTTAGAATTTCAGCTACTTCTACCGCAGTACTAATTTCTTCTCCTTCACCCTTAATTAATAGTGATTTTCTACCCCCAGAAAATGCAAAAATTGCGTCTTTAATTGATTTATCTTTATCGTGTC
The DNA here is from genome assembly GCA_964396275.1 of uncultured archaeon. Classification (GTDB taxonomy): domain Archaea; phylum Asgardarchaeota; class Lokiarchaeia; order Sigyniarchaeales; family SOKP01; genus Loki-b32. The sequence goes on from CAYNEU010000482.1 coordinate 946, forward strand.
TGTTTCTTATTATGATTGTAGTTTCATTAACCATGAATGAATCCTCATTCGTATCAAAATTTTATACTTTTATTAAAAAGAAGCTTAACTTAATTCTTAATAATTTATTGTGTATATAAAATTTTACTAAAGTTTCTAATTTGATTATATTTTTCTAAATTTTTAAAGTTTGATAAATACAAATCAAAATATTTTTATTAATTAATTAATATTAAATTTGATCTTCGATTTAACTCGTCTAAAATCTTGGAATATTCAGAACTTCTCTCTTCAAAATATTCAATAATTTTTCTTTCATTAGTATCTAGATATGAATAGAATGGAAAAATAACTTCAATTCTTTTAGAAAAATCATCCATTAATTTATCATACCATTCATTTGGTTTTTTTAAAATATTTTTTATTTTTTTAATCAATTTCTCTTTTCTATTTTCATATTTTTCTTTCTCATTATTTCCAATTAATTCATCCAGCTCATCATAAGCAGTAGCTACAATTTTTTCAATCTTTTCTCTAAATTTAGGAACTCTATATGATTTTCTAAAAAATTCAGGATCCCATTCATATAAATAACGCTCATCCTCTTCTGCTGTTTCTTTATCATCAGTTATAATTATATTATCCTTAGGTACTAAGATTAATCCATAATTCCTTTGTAATTGAGCTAAAGCCTTTGTACGAAGCACTTCATCAATGTATTTGACTTCCTTTAATACTTTCTCTATATTTTTATTAACTTTTTTTATGACATTTTCCGCTTTTTGTACCATAATTTTTTCTTCAAACTCATAATTTAGCTCTATTAAGTTATAAGTGGAGGAAATCCCTAATTCTGGATCTTTAAGTCTTAATCCCGCCATACCCAAAAAGTGTGCATTAGATTGTTTTTCACAATGATCAAATATTAACCCAACAGCATATGGATTAGGGATTTGATATCCCAATTGTGTCATACAGTCGATTGGGCTATAGAAAAAACCAAATCCTGGATGTGTGTGCCACCATCCTATAATAAAATCAGTTTTATCATCTTGAATAGATCTTTCGAATACAGAAGCATCAATTTGAGCCATATCTACGTATTGTTTGTTTTCATATTTTACCCCAGCTCGATCTCCAACTACCATTGGAATTGCATCTTTTACAATTACTTTAGCGTTATTTTCAATAGATCCTATTAAAATTCCATAAACTTCACGCCACTTTTCAGATTTTAAGTCATTATTGGCATATCTTATCGCGTATCCTACGATTCTCTTATATGCTTTTAGAGTTAATAGTACTGGCGTTTTATATGGATCAATTTTTTTGCTTTTCTTCATAACTTCTGTCGTTAATGCATTGTTCTGTTATCCTTTAAAAATTTAATTTCTTATTCTATATAGAATTTAAACAAAGTCTAAATATTTAAATTATATTAGTAAAATTTGTGTTTATGATAGTAATAGCAATTTGCGGTTTTCCAGGTTCCGGCAAAACAACTGCGATAGAAGCGATAAAAGATTTGGGGGTCGTAGTAACAATGGGCGATGTTGTTCGAAATGAAGTTAAAAAAAGGAACTTAGAACCTTCTGGAGTTAACATAGGGAAAATTGCTAAAAAGTTACGTGAGGAAGGGGGACCAGCAATAATCGCT
>CAYNEU010000483.1:0-1786 GCA_964396275.1 uncultured archaeon
GGCTCCTTTGATGCTTGCTATAGTTGGACATTTTAGCTTGTTAAGCTTTCTGAAAATTCCATGAAATTCCTTAATCATTTTTGGAGCTTTTTCGCCCATATGATCGCCAATATCTACTCCTGCCGAAAAAGCTTTTCCATTATGATCGAAAATAACTGCTTTTAATGATTTATCTTGAAGAAAATCTTCAAGAGCTCCATTAATTTGCTCCATCATATGTATTGTTAAGATATTTAGTGGTCCGTTGTTGAATATTATTTTACCTATATTATCGGCTTTTTCAACAATGATTAAATCATTTGACAAATCTTTTTCACTCAATTTGGCTATTATTTTCTTTTAAGCTATTTTTTATCCTTTTTTCTAATAGAAAAAAATTTTTTTATATTTATTTTAGTTTTGCTCCACATTTGCCACAATACTCGAAATCAGAAGGTATACTTTTTGCTTGACAAGAAGGACATGTAACCGACGGTGGTCCCCATAAAAATTCGGGATGAGGACTTTCACGGACACCCCTATAGTTTGGAGGGCGCTTTTCTACAAAAGCTGACATTCCTTCAAGCGGCTCCCATGAAGCATAATGAATTGATAGCCAATCTTTCGCGTGTCCAATTGTTTGATGCCAAACGAGATCTTTCCAAAAATTAACTTGTTGTTTCGTATATCTCATGCATTCTGGAAACTTATCGATAAGCTTCTGAGACATCTTATCAACCGCATCATCTATGTCTGCATATGGGACTACTTCATTTACTAAGCCCCATTCTAAAGCTTTTTGTGCTGAGATTGGTTCACATAAATATAAAATTTCCCTAGCACGACGATCACCAACAATAATTGGTAACCATTGAGTTGCACCTCCACATGCCACGGATCCTACTCTTGTTCCCACTTGCTGAATAGTGGCATGATCTGCAGCTATTGCTAGATCACAAGCCATTTGCCATTCATTACCTCCACCAGCAACAATACCATTGATTCTTGCAATGGTAGGTTTACCAATATTGCGGAATACATCATGAGCTTCTTGAAAAATGCTCATCCATTTCCAATATTCAGCAGGTTTGATGGTAAATCTTTCTCTATACTCTTTTACGTCACCACCAGTACAAAAAGCCTTATCACCTGCTCCTGTTAATATAATAACTGCAACTTTATTATCCCACGCAGCATCATGAAATGCTTCAATCATTTCCATTAATGTAAGGGTTGAATATGCATTATAGACTTCTGGACGATTAATTGTGACAGTTGCTTTCCAATCTTTCTTTTCATAAATTATTTCTTTAAAATCAAACTCTTTTGGATCCTTTGGTGTAAAATTTGGTTCTTTTGTATAAGTCATTACTACCACATCTATACTTGATTTTTTTGATTTCTTTTATTTTTATTACTATTCTTAGATAATTTTCCAAATTAATATAAAATTTGTTAATAGAAAACGTTGAGTGGGAATAAAATTCCACTAAAAGCATAATTCAGATGGAATATAAAAAAGAATAATAATTAAACTGAATATTATAATTATATCTAATATAGAATCGATAAAGAAATTAGAAAATGAAACAGAATTGAGCCGTTCTTCTTTTTTGTATGGCTTAGACGGTTTTTTTATATTATTTCAATAGTATAACAAAACTTAAAACTTATTTCAACTCTTTAGGCATTTGAGGTAAGCAAATAATATCAGGTAAATTTTCATATTGCTGATCAAATGTATAGATTTCCTTAATATTATTCTCCTTCATTAATAAGTATGCGGAAATATCATTAGAATCCATAT
>CAYNEU010000484.1:0-3418 GCA_964396275.1 uncultured archaeon
GGTTTAAAAATCAAAGAAACAGAAATAAATGGAGAAACCTTTTTTATTAAATATCAAAAAGAATAAATTATTTTTTTATAATGAGAGGGATTTAAGGAATTCCTTATCTTTATTTATAAAATATACGTAAGCATTTTTTGACATTAGACAATTATCTTTAGCACCTAAATCTTTAAGAAGTTCAATACGTAATTTTCGAGCGTCAATATTATTTGGTTCTGTTTGAATAATTATATCAAGTACCTGAAGTGCAAGTTGAGTTTGATTTTGTTTAAATAGTATTTTTACTCGGTTAATTATCTTATGCGAATCTCCAATTAGATTTAAAACCTCATTCAATACTTCTTTTTCTGGTCTTGGTAAAAGATGGGCAGGGTTATCGTCAAAATATCCGTGATACCATCTATACACATTAAATACGAAAAATTCAATTCGAGAATACACTTGTATAAGATATGGATTGTTTTCAAGATGTTTAGGTATTTTCACATTATGAATCATTTCTGTAATATGCATCCCTTGATTAATAAATTCTACAACCTGATCATGTAAAGTATGAATAACTTCAATATTTGCATCCAAAGCTTCAATTACTTCTTCATCTTTAAGCATCACTCCTCCGCCATTACAAAAGATATATTTTGGTTCTTTTGCACGTATTATTTCAAGGGTTTTTACCCAATCTAATGCAAAACGAGTTGGTTTCCAAGGGTTACCTATATTCGGAAAACGTCTACCAATCATTAAATCACCTATAAAAGCAGCATTAATTTCAGGAACGTATACCCATACAGCATCATCAGTCTCAGCACGAGTTGTATGTAATTCAAAAGTTTTATCTCCAAGTCTCATGGTCAAATCTCCTATAAATGTTTTAGTTGGATACACATATGTTATTGAATCTAAAGTTTCAGGTACGTGAAATTGTTGTGCATTGATATGAGCACGATGTTGAGCTAACATTTTGTATTTGTCGAACCTATCAGGAAGAAATTTACTTGCAATAATCTCTGGATTATCATCAAGAAAAACTGATGCCCCTCCTACATGATCCATATGACCATGTGTATAAATAATATATTTGATCTTATTTTTAATTCTTTCTTTCACTTGCTTGGCCATATGTCTTCTATTTAATGTGTCGATGAGTACAACTCCATCTGTAGTATTAATCCATCCACAACTTGAAATAATTACTCTAGCTGTGTGAACATCTGGTAAAGGATTATTAAATTTTACTTTTACACCACTAAAAACACGAGTGGCTTTTAGCTCATCATCTTTTATTTTTTCGTTATTTTCTACCATACTAAATTCTCTATTATTTGAATTCTGGTGTTTAACAATTTAGATCTTTTGAATATGAAATATATCAAGTATAATAAAGTTGAGTTTAATAAGAAAATAAAACAACAAATAGATTCAAATATTAATTAATCTAATTCTAATCAATAAAATTTTGAATATGATAGAAAATTAATATGAGAAAAGGTTTGCAAAATGTCAAATGAAAAAAAATTCGAACATGTTAAAATCGAGAAAGTAGAAGAAGGGAATTATGCTGTAATATCAATAAACCGACCGGATAAATTGAATGCTCTTCAAAACCAAACGTTGAGAGAAATTGCTGAAGCATTAGAAACTGTAGAAGTTGATCAAAGTGTTAGATGTGTAGTATTACGTGGAACTAAAGAGTTTCTGAAGAAACCTGCGTTCTCTGCGGGTGCTGACCTCTCAGATAGAGGAAGTGCTGATCTTGATCCCGATAATTTAAGGCATCAAAGTCATGCTATGTACAGAAGACATAAATATTATAATTCAATTGAGGCTTTTCCAAAACCAATCATAGCTGCTATTGATGGATATGCTTTAGGAGGAGGTTTTGAATTAGTTTTGGTATGTGATATATCTATTGCTTCTAAACGCTCAACATTTGGGTTTCCTGAAATTCAACGTGGTATTTTTCCCGCGAATGGTGGAACTCAACGGTTAATAAGAAATCTTGGAAAAATGAGAGTAAAGAGAATGATGTTTTTTGGTGAACATTATAGTGCTGAACAAATGTTTGAGTGGGGAGTTATTTCTTTCGTAGTAGATGATGATAAATTTGAAGATTTTGTTCATGAAAGGGCATCGTGGTTAGGAAATGCTGCTACAAACAGTTTATTTCTAATTAAGAAAAGTATTGATTATGGAACTCAAACACCACTAAATATAGGTCTACAATTTGAACATATGGGGTATGCAATAAACTCACGCAGTAAGGATGTTGCTGAAGGAATTAGTGCATTTTTACAAAAGAGAAAACCAAAATTTCAAGGAAAATAAAATAATATACTTTTCTAATTTTTTTAATTATTTAAGAGAGATCTTATAGTTATTAGAATCAGGTAAATTTCGAGTAGATTATAATATTAGAAATAAAAAAAAGAGAATTAAATTTTAGAGATTTCATTACCAATTATTAAGGTTTCTCAAAAATCACTATTTTCCTATATATGCCATAGCTTCATTCAAAGTATTATATACTCTAATTTGATACCTAAAATCCTCAATATCAAAAAATGCTACTAAAAATTTAGATATATAATCTAAAGCTTCTCCCACAGCTTCTCGTTTTACTTCATCGACAAGGAAAACTTCAAGTCCTTCTTTAGTTGACGAAACAGCTGCGGGAACAATACGTTTAATACTAGAGATTATTGGGTATTTTTGAAGTGTTTCTAAATATCTCTGAGTAATTGCATTTGCTAAAGAAGGGGGATACCAAGTAAATGATACTATATAAGGTATTTTTATACGCCTCTTTTTAATTTTTAAATTGGATTTCTCAAAAGAAACCATATACAAATATGTTAAATTCTTTTTAAGTTTTTCTTCAATTTCATCAACTCAATAAATTTTAAAATAAATGAAATTTTTTACAATAGAAAATGTCATAAAAAAAGAGTGAAAATAGAATGAATTTAAAAGAAGTCTGGTTAATTGATTATGCCCGAACCGCTTTTTCGCGTTCCAGACCAGAACAACCTGAAAGAGATGTTTTTGGTGAGATTCGAGGAGATGAATTACTCGCGAATTTATTGATAAAGTTTTTTGAAGGAAAATTAGCTGATAAAAGCATAACTAAAAATGATATTGAGGAAGCATCGATTGGGATTGCTTCTGGAGTACTCGAAAATTGGACTTATGGAGGAAAAATTCCTCTCTTTTTATCAGGATTTCCTAATGAAGTATCTTCATTTATGATAGATAAACAATGTGGTTCAGCAGGCGCAGGGATGCACGCATTGATTATGCATATTATGACAGGTAATAGTAAAAGAGTATTAGCAACTGGTTTTGAACATATGACAAGAGTTCGTAGAGTAGGTATTGATCCTCAATGGGAACGATTTACTGACCAAAATAGCAAGTT
>CAYNEU010000485.1:0-4971 GCA_964396275.1 uncultured archaeon
ATTTAGCATAGGATTTAGATAAAATACAAAAATTGATATTTATACTTTTTGCTACTCTTAATCATCTTGATTGATTTTATTATTCCGAATATAATTAGTATTAAATTCAATGATATGACTTATTTTAAAGATCTTGAAAAATTTTGGAGTCATATTCATACCTAACATTGAAAATGTTAAATTAATCCTATTCAACCGTCTTAATTTTAATGCTTTCAAGGTTTCTTTACTTATTTGATGGGTATGTAGAATCAACAAGTATATATACTAGAATTTATTTTAGTGATTTAAAATATATCATTTTAGATTTCCCAAATATATTGATGAAATATGAATGAAAATAATGCATTTTCTGAAGAAAGTTTAAGAAAAATTGCAGAACAGAAAGTAAGTTTCCGATTTTCTGTTAAGATCCATTTAACAGTTTTTATTCTAGTAAATCTATTGCTTTTGATAGTAAATTTCATATTTTCCCCTGAGTTCCCTTGGTTTGTGTACCCTTTTTTTTCATGGTTAATAGGATTTAATATGCATGCTTTAGCCTATATTTTATACGCAAGGGGTGTTTATCCAATGGCTAAACGAGGCGTAATTTATCATATAAGTTCTTTCATTTTTGTTATGCTTTTCCTTTTTATCATCAACTTTTTAACATTTCCAAGGTTTTACTGGGTTATTTTTCCAGCTATATTTTGGGGCACAGCTGTTATTTTACATATAATAATTTACATACAATACTTTAGTGGAAAAGCTGAAGAAGGCGGGAAACTGAGATCAAGAAAAGAACATGCAATTGAAAAAGAATTAGAAAAAATGAGGAAAAAACAAGAAATACATCAATAAGGATAAGTTCAAAATGTGGTTAGGTAAATTTTTAGATCTTGAAGATGATATTGAAGAATTGGGTGCTATAATTAAAAAGGAAATTCTTGAAAATCTTCAGAAAAACAAACTCACTCCACTTGAATTTACTATTATTGAGACTATTTTCAATAGTAACCAGCTTTCTGGCTATGATTTAATAAAAAATTTGAATAGACATTTCGCAGGTACTTGGGAAGCGCAATCTGGTACTATTTATCCAATATTAAGAAAATTAGAGAAAGATGGATTTTTAAAAGCTAAGAAAGTAAAAAGCCCCATAGGACCATTAAGAAAAGTTTATTCCTTAACTGAAGTAGGAGATGAACTATTAAAATTTAAGGTGAACAAAAACTACTACGACCAGCTAAAGTTTGTTGAGAATTTTTTAGTAGAACTCTCATCGATCTTTGTTCGCTCATTTCCTTTTAAAGAACAGAGCCAAAAGATAGCAGAGATACAAAATGCTCTCAATGAAACTCTTATAAACGTGATGCAAAATATTCCCCCAACATTAGAATTTAACACAACGTGTAAAAATTGTAGAGCTGAAATTGGTCGAGAAGTTGCTTATTGCCCCCAATGTGGAAAATCACTATTCGATGAAATAGAAAATAAAAAAAATTAGAATAAAAATAATTTAAGCTTGTTACTCATTCAATTTCTATACCATATTTTCTGAATATTTTTTTAAGCTCTTCATCTGCGAGATGCTTTAAAATATCCTCTAATGGCGCTAAAATTTCATCTTTTTTAGCAGTTCGGTTCTGACTTATCCTCCCTTCTTTCACTTCTAGCGCTGTTTGAGCCCAACTATACTCATCATTAAATGTAAAGAGAACATCCTTATAAGCACCCTCTGTTCCACCATCTCCAGCAAGTGGTTTTTTTTCAATTGGAACCTCTGGGTCTTGTAAATAACACCAATCAAGTATTACCCACTCTAATTTCCTTTCGGATTCGGGTCTATCAGCGAGATAAAGGCAATAAGCATGCCCACCTAATTCAGAATCTGATGGGGCAAAAATAGGATCAGCCAAAACTTCAGCAGCTGATACTTTTACACGCCAACTAGGGATACCGGCATTGATCAATAGAGCAGCAATCAGAATTGCTCCATCTTCACAATCCCCAATCTCTGCTTGTATACTCTCGAAGGGGAACAGCCAAAATTCCGGCACTTCAGCAGTTAAATCATCATATTTATACTTCAGAAAATTACATACGAAATTTTGTATAGCTAATGCTGTTTCATTAGGTGTTTCTTTTCTTAAACCAATTTGCGTTACAACATGCCATAGGATCGCATCATTTTTTTTAATAAAAGCCTTAACATCTACATCTATTTGCTTCTTGTACACTTCTGCCCTTAATGCTCTACCGGTATATATGATTGGAGCCTTTTCCCATTTATTATTCCAATACTCTGGCCCGTATTTTCCATAATCTCCTTTAAATTCCTCGATAGGTACATAATCAATTTTAGGTAAGGGACTTGGAGCGGGTTCCTCTTTTTTCTCTGGTTTCTTAGCCGGCTTCTTCGCGGGTTTTTTCTCAGGGGTTCCTGAAAGATCTTTGGCAGTCTCAATCCAACCTTCAATCTCTTTTTGAGATGGAATTTTTGCAAGAGCTTTAGGATTATCTTTTTTAAATTGTTTTAATTTTTCAAGTGTACTTTTAGCATTTCTATTGGCAAATTCCTTTACAGAATCTACACCTATAAGATTTATTGCATTAGCAATTTCAGGATTTACTCCTTGTATCCGCATTAAATCTGCATGTTCTTGCCAAGTGTCAACTAACTTCACTGATACACCTATCTTTCTAGCCAATTTTCTAATTTCATTATATGTAAGTGGTATAAGATCCTCTACTGTAGAAATTCCTTCTTTCTTCAACTTTTTTGCATGGTTTTCGGTAAGACTAACAATTTCTGTTAATTTCATTTACGTATATCTCCCTATATTTTAGAAAATAAATAAATAATAATTAAATTCGATTATATTAATGTTTATTCAATTTACTCGGGTTTAAAAAATTAATATGAAAACTTAAAAATATAACACAAATTTCTTTTATAAATCTTCTAAAGGGATACGTATCAATATTTCATTCTCGACTAAATTATAAATTAACATTGCAACCTCCACATTATTCAATTTTAAAACCTGGCATGCTTTAGTAAATAAAGGACCAAGTAATATTCGCCCTTTATTTTTATGAGCAACATCCTTAGCAATTTGGAGAATTTCTTTTATTTTTGAAGATATTTCTTTTCCTTTAATAGATCCCATTTTATATGGCAATGTAAGCCGTAAATGGAACTCATCATCAACAATCATATCCACACTCACTTTGTATAACGATTTACGTTGAAAAATTGAAATATCTCCGTTGAATTCAGAATATAACTCTTTAAGCTCGTGATTGTATAATTTTTCAAATCTATTACAAAAAGAAGTCAAAGTTTCTCTCGCAATAATAATAGGTTTTTGATTAGATATAACAGTCGTCCAAATCATTTTTCCCGTACGTGTTATTAAATATTTGCCTTCCAAAGTTGCCTGTTCGATTGATCCCTCTACTAAAGGCAAATCTAAGATTTCATATTGAATTGAGCTTCGAAAGATATCAAGGAAATCAGGATCAAAATCACTAGCTGTTTTATAGTAAATAATCTCTTTTGATTCCTTATGAATTATAACAATATACTCGATTGATAATGCTAAAGAAAGATACTCTGGAATAAGAATCAGTACCCATCGCTGTGCTTTCTATGTATATTGAATAGTACCTTTTTTATTTATAATTTTGCTCAAAATATTTCAGATAGTTGAAAAATATTAAATATATAAGAAGAATTAATCAATTACACTGTATTGGCTAAAAGTCCATACAGATGCGATTCCAAAATTATATATAATGAGTTGATTTAAAAAATGCTATTCATAAGATATTGGGAATTAAATCCAGATTTTGATCCCTCAGAAATGGCTGAAATTGCGCAAACACTCATGAGTAAGAAACTACAATCATAGTCATATCGCTATTTTATGGTTCAAAAGATTTAAATAGATAATTCCACTTATATTAGGATAATAACATAAAAGAAATCCGAGAAAAGAATATGAAACTTAAGACGATTAAAATAATTTATATCATCTATTTTCTATTATTGATTTTTTTTATCTATCAGGAACTAGTTCCGATATTATTCATTATTCCTAGCGCGCCTGGAAGCTTTTTAATCCTATTAAATTTCCCTTTAACCACAGCGATAATTTTAGCATTAATTCCAATCTTTACAGCGCGAGCTTTTGTAAGAGCACTAGATACGGAATACTCCTGGTTAAGTTCAATTAAACTTTTTCTTTTAATTCTGATATTTTCTGCTTTACTTGCTCTTTTTTTGCCTTACGTAACCTTTATTGGCTTTAAAACAGATATTGGGTTAGTATACTCATTCTATAGTGGAGTTCTTGGACTTTTTCTAATATTTTTTGAATATATTCAATTAATAACAAAGAGAATATTTTTTGGATTTCTAATTGGAACTGCGGGATCAACTATGGGGCTTTCAAATCACTTCAAAATCTTCATCTATGCATTACAACAATATGATACAATATTAGAAGTTGGATATTATATTGGAATTATTGCGTGGATAATGCTTTTTTTGCTAAATTTAACTTTTACTCTGAAGTTATATACCTCAAATCAAATTCAATAATCCTTTTTCATTTAAACTTTATATAACGAAACAGGAATTCTATGGATAAAGTTAAATAAACGGTGCTAACGGAAATTTTCGAAACTTATGAGCTTTTTCCAGTAATTTCTTAGCGTTATCATAAGTTAAACGTTTAAGGGCTTTTCGAAACGGAAGCTATTTACTAAATACCATATAGTAATTAATAAATTTGTAAATGCAATAAATAGCCCGATTGCTACAGCATAATAGATTGTCTGTTCATGGGGATAAATGAAAGCACTGAGAATGAAAAATGGAAACACCGAGAATGAAGAAAAAGGTGTGGAGAGGGGGAGATTTGAACTCCCGAAGGCCTTTTGGCTATCCAGTTAAAAACTGAATATTTGCCACTGGATCTT
>CAYNEU010000486.1:0-2084 GCA_964396275.1 uncultured archaeon
AAGAATTAAAAAAATTAAATTATAAAAAAGTACTAACCTTATCTTGTGATACGCCATTAATAAAAAAAGAAGTATTAGAATGTTTAATCAATCAATCTAAAAGTTTTGATTGTTGTATCCTTCAATGGGAAAATGGTTTACTTGAACCACTATTCACAATTTATCCCATTAAAAAGGCACTAAAGAGTATTAAAAAATGTATTGAAATTCAATCTTATAAATTAACATGTTTATTAAGCACTCAATGGAAAACAAATTTTATATCTATTGAAAAAGATATCAAGATAATCGACGAAAATCTATCTTCATTTATTAATATAAATGAGCCAATAGATCTTGAGAAATTAAAAGAAATTGATATGAAAGTAAAAAGATAATTAAAAAAAAATTAAATTAAACTTTATAATTAGAAATCTGAAGTACCAATGATACCGCCAATCAAAGCCAAAGCTCCACCTGCAACTAATAGATATGTACCAAGAGATATTCCTCCAAGGGGTAGGTCATAGGGTACAATACCAGCTACTAATGCATTATCTAATTGAAATGATCCAAATCCACCTAAAATAGCTGGAAGTGTCGTAAAACTCCCCAATATAATAACTATTCCAATAAATAATGGCATGATAGATCCAATAATCGCAGCAGCCCTACTTTTTACTCCTATTAGCTGAATAACACCAGAAATCGAAAAAAAGATTAACAACACAGTAATAATGTAAACTAAATAAACTTCAATTCCCATTAATGACGCAATAATGTTAGCATTAGTGAATAAATATGTTATATGCATAAAGAAATTCAAGCCATTTCCATAATTTAGTCCCGCCTCCATCCATAATATTGCTCCTGGCATATCAACAGTAACTAAATTCAAGAAGAAAGTTGAAACTAATGTCAATATTGCTCCAATAACGATTAAAATTTTTCCAGCACTCATACTTTTACCCTTCCTTTTTCATTTATAATATTTAACACTAAATAGATCAAATGATATATTTAATCTTGATCTTATTTTAGTAATATTGAGAGATATGAATACTTTAGGATTTGAAGCTTAATATTAGTTATTATAATACATAAATATTACTAATTCTGTTCATTAGAAATTATCATTTAAAAAAATAGAATAGAATTATTTGAGATTTAAGAATGAATTCGACCTATATAATAGATGATCAAAATCGATCTCCTTATGATCGGAAACGATCATCCAATCTTTTTGAGAAATCCATAGATTAAAGTGTTTTATATAAGGTAACAAGAAAATTTAGAAAGCTTTATTAATGATTAAATTGAATTAAATCTCGTAAAAAACGTTATCTATCATTTAATTAAAAAATAGATAAGTATAATAATAGATTAAAAAAAATTAAAATCTAAAGTGTGTAAAAAAAATGTCTTTTGGTAAATGTTTTTTGTTCAGTTTAATCGCTTTTATTGGATTAAATGTTGTATTTTTACTTCTTGCATACCTATTCTCAGGTACTTTTGATTTATTTATGAATTCATTTAAAGCTGATTTTCTTGGTACTTTGAACATGCTTCTATTTGGACCATTAGCTAATCTTGGATCACCGGGAATACTTTTTGCATCTATAAGCGTTTATATTTCGACGTCTGTAACTGTTCCAACTTTTACATTAATCCTATGGATTGGATATTTTGTAGCTCCAGTTATAGGTGCTTTTCTTTCAGGATTCTTTGCTGAAAACAGAAAAGAAGCTTTCTCAGGGTGGTTCCTAACTGCAATAATTTGTACAATCTTAGTTATTGTACTAGGTATAATAGCTATACTTGGTATAAGTACCCCTTCTACTGCATATATTATTAGTATGATTGTACTCTATTTAGGTGTTGGGTTAACAATTGGATTGTTTTATGGTTGTATTGCATTACTGTCAAGAAGAGATTAATAATAATTAATTTTGGATTTATAATCACCATTTTTTTTTATATTTTTAATAACAATTTTTATTAGGGCAATTTATTGTTCGATTACCAATTCTTTTATGATCTTCTGAATTTTAATTAATAATTCGTGCATTTTAAATGGCTTATCAAGAAATTCTGATGCTCATAGA
>CAYNEU010000487.1:0-2932 GCA_964396275.1 uncultured archaeon
TAGATTTCACCATGCATTTTGGAAATATTATGATAAAGACCATCAAAAATATGAACCTGGAAATGAATTTGAAGGAGAAATGAGAAGATTTTATCAGTTTTTAGATCAAAAGGTTGGGGAGATCCTAGAATTAGTTGATGGAAATACGACAGTTATGGTTGTATCGGATCATGGCGCTAAAGCAATGAAGGGTTTAGTTTGTATTAATATGGCTCTTGAAAATCTTGGATTATTAAAATTTAAAACTAAACCTAAACCAAGAACAAGATTAGCTAATGCGGATATTGATTGGAATAATACTTATGCGTGGGGTTGGGGAGGTTACTACGCAAGAATTTTTCTAAATGTAGAAGGTAGAGAGCCGCATGGAATTATAAAGCAAGAAAATTATGAAGAAATGAGAAATCAAATTAGAGAAAAACTGAAATCAGTAAAGGATAATAAAGGCAATCCAATGGACACAATCATTCGTAAACCCGAAGAAGTATTTGAGATTATTAATGGAAATCCACCTGACTTAATGGTTTATTTTGACAATTTAAATTGGAGATCTGCTGGAACGGTGGGGTATGATTCAATGTATTTAGATGAAAACGATACCGGACCAGATGATGCAGTTCATGATTGGTTTGGTGTTTATGTTATATATGACCCAATGAAAAAATTGGGGAAAAATTTAGGAACTAAAAGTATACTTGACATTGCTCCAACATCCCTAAAAATTTTAGGAATTGAAATTCCTAAAGATATGGAAGGTAATGTTATAAATTTTTAAAAAAAACAAAGAGAAGAAAAATGGAACATAAAGGTTTTACATTATGGTTTACCGGACTTCCTTGCTCAGGAAAAACTGTTCTTGCAAATGCAGTTGCTGAAGATTTAAAGGCAAAAGGAATGAAAGTAGAAAGACTTGATGGAGATATTGTGCGAAAAAGTCTCACAAGGGATTTAGGTTTTACAGAAGAAGACCGAAACATGAATATTGAAAGAGTGACTTTTGTTGCTAAGCTTTTAACTCGTAATGGAGTAGCTGTTTTAGCTTCTTTTGTATCCCCATATAACAAAATCCGAGCATATTCTCGGAATGAAATTGGAGAATATATTCTTGTCTATGTAAAATGTTCTCTTGAAGAATGTGAAAACCGAGATATAAAAGGAATGTACGCAAAAGCACGAGCAGGAGAAATAAAGGATTTTACTGGAATCGATCATCCTTTTGAGGAACCAGTTAGTGCTGATATAGTAGTCGAAACAGACAAACAAACTGTTGAAGAAAGTAAAAATATGGTATTAAACGCATTAAATGATATGGGTTTTTTACCACATTAATATACAACCAGAAATTTATCCTATATATAAATTAAATAATTTTTTTTATTTGTTCTATAATTGCATTCTCATTTAAACCATAAGAATTTAATAATTCTTCTCTTTTTCCAGATTCACCAAAAGAATTATTTATTCCAATGAATTTTATTGTTTTTGGAACATTTTCAGAAACAATTCGAGCGATTATGCTTCCAAAACCACAAAAAATATTATGCTCTTCTATTACAACAATTCCTTTAACAGATTTTATCTCTTTTAATAGAGATTTTTTATCAATTGGTTTAATAGTTGGAAAGTTAATTACTTTAATTGATATTTTTAGTTGTTCTTCGATTAAATTAGCAGATTTTAAAGCTAATGTACTTCCATATCCAGTTCCAATTAAGCAAATATCCTTTCCATCTTTTATGATATCTGGCTTTCCTATGCAGAAGTTATATTTATCTTTATGAATTTTAGGGAAAGATCCTCTTGGTAATCTGACATAAAAGGGTCCTTCAGTATTAAAGGTATAATTTAGTATTTCGGTTAATTCAATATTATCTGAAGGTATTAATATATTTAAATTCGGGAGTGCCGCCATTAGACTTAAATCTTCTAAAGAATTATGAGTACTTCCATCCTCTCCTACTAATCCTCCATGTGTAGTTATTATCTTAAAATTTAAATTGTCAAGGCATGCAAACCTAATAAACTCCCACGCTCTTCCTGTTGTAAATATAGTAAACCCACTCACTACTGGAATTTTTCCAGATATTGCAAAACCTAAAGCTGTTCCTACCATATTTTGTTCCGCAATTCCCATATTAAAAAAGCGATTAGGATAAGCTTTAGCGAATTTAATGGTTCTTGTAGAGGATGATAAATCGGCGTCTAAAACAACAATCTCACTATTTTTCTTTCCAATTTCAACTAAATAATTCCCAAAAGTATCTCTAAGAGTTGGTTCAGACATTTAATTTATCGCCTTTTATCAATTTTGTTTTAATATCATCCAATTCTTTAAGAGCTGCATTATATTCTGTTTCATTTGGGGCTCGACCATGGAATTCTTTAGTATGTTGCATAAATGAAACGTCAGATCCTTTAATTAAATAGGAGATAATGATTTTAGGTCTACCAATTATTGTTTTAGATCTTTCAAATCCCCGAAGCATCTCTGTAAGATTTGAACCGTCCAATTCTATAACCTCCCAACCAAATGCCTTCCACTTTTCTGCTAATGGTTCTAAAGCCATTACTTCTTCAGTTGAACCATCTATCTGTATCCCGTTACGGTCGATAATTGCTATTAAATTGTCCAATTTATAATGATTAGCTGACATCGCTGCCTCCCAGATAGCCCCTTCATTTAATTCTCCATCACCTAATAGAACAAAAATCAGTTTATCTTTATTATCTAATTTAGCGGCTAAAGCACACCCAACTCCGATAGATAATCCCATTCCTAAAGATCCAGTTGAAATTTCTATTCCAAGTTTTGAATTTTTAACCGGATGCCCTTGTAATTTCGAGCCATATTGTCTTAATGTGAATAATTCCTCTCTTTTTATAAAACCAAATCTGGATAATACAGCATAAAGTGCAGGAGCCGCATGCCCTT
>CAYNEU010000488.1:0-4821 GCA_964396275.1 uncultured archaeon
AGGGTAAAATACTTTGGATCATCTCACTAGAGACATCGGTAAAAAAGGATACAAGACCCATTATAAAAACAGGAACTGAAACTCCTAAAATAAGTTTTGTTGCACGATGAGAGTTAGCTTCTTCAATCATTATTTAAAAAATCTTTTAATGGAATAAATATAATAAAAATAATTGAATAAAATAAATTGTGATTCCAATGTCAGAAGAAGAAAAGACTTTAAATATTATTGATAAAACAATTCGGGCTGCTGAAGCAAGTTTTAAGGAATTCATTGATGTACTTGAAACTTCAAGAAGTGCATTATTAAAACTTGAAAGTGATAAAGTAGAGTTGAGTGAAGTAAAAGAAACCCTTGAAAAGGAAAAGCTTCTATTAGAAGAAGAAAAAAATAAACTAGAAACCGAAAAACAGCATCTAGAAGTAGAGAAGAAAAAACTAGAGGAAGCTACAAAAAAGCTTGAATTAGAAAAACAAGAGAGAGATAAAAAAATAGGTTCTTTAACAGAAGAACAAATTAAATTACTTGATGAGTATCAGAAAGTAAAGGTTGAATTAGAGAAGTTTATGCAGGCTGCTGAAGAAGCTGAAGAAGCAGAATACAACTTTGAGAGAGTTCGTGCATTGCTTTCAATTTATACTGTCTTAGTGTCAGAAATATGGCAAGGCCAACCACATTATCGAATTTTAATGACTTTACATGGAGAAAAGGAAGAAATGACGAGAGATCAAATAAAAACTACAACTGGTATTGGAGGAGCCTTTGTATTACATTCAGTTCAAGAATTAGCAAATGTTGGCTTAGTAGAATATGATATGGACACAAGCATGGTAAAATTAAAAAAACGCTTATTTCCAAAAAAAGCATTAGAAGATAAAAAATAAAATTTCTAATAATGTTTTATATTTTTACTTAGTTATAACCATTTCGTGAAGCGTACTTCCTTTTTCTATAAACGATTTCCCCTCATAAGATATTTTGATTTGAAATTGAGAATTTAATCGGAAATAACCTGGTTTTAATTTTAAAAGATTTTTTGCTAGAAAACGTGTGATGGGTCCTAATTCTTGAAGTAAATTTTCAGCGTCAATGATCTCTTGAACTTCGAGAAGAATTTCATGTTGATTTCCAATAATAAATTTTAAGATTTTGGGATACTTATTTCCAGCTTTATTATTATGTTCAAAATTTTCTTGAATCAATTCATATTCACCAGTACTGAGAAATACATTCTCATTTTTCGCGAGCATTAAAACTTGTATTGGATGATTATCCATTTTCTTGTTGCATTTGATATAAGCAAAAACCACCGTAAAATTCTCAGAATAAATCCTACCCCAGTACCAATAGTCAATTATCATCGCAAAATTGAAATTTAGCCAATTATGATCGTGATATCCAATTCCTTTTACTTGAATTGTTTCATTATCAACCTTAATAGTGCCTTCAACATCTGCTCGAGGTAGAGCTATAACCCATCCAAATTCATTTGACTTTCCAAACTCAATATATCCTTTTCCAGGCTTCCAACCATGAACTAAAGCAGTATATTTTAAATGAAGCCCATATTCACCTTCATCCAAGAAAATTTCATAGGTTGGTAAATCTTTATTAGAATAATCAACTTTTATATAATTTTTACCAATTTGCACATCGGGTAAATCTTGAGAAGCTGCAAAATCAGAATGAAGGTAATCGATTACATTCTGTGTTTTTTCTCCATTGGGCTTATAAATCGTAATTTCTACACCAGTTTTACCCGTCCGTTCGTGTTTTGCTCGAAAAAATCCTACTACTGTATATCCATTATCAAAACGAGCATCAAAATACCACCATTCTCTTGTTCCTTTCTTTTCCATATCGATGTGTAATGCATCATCTTTTGGATTGATTGGTTTAATTTGACCATCCTTTCTACCCGGTCCTAACCAAGCTTCTATGATTTTTGTTTTCATAATAAATCTTTTTCTCAATACTTTCTTTTAATTAAAATAAAATCTACTCGTTATAATTTGTTAAAAATTTAAATATTTTCAATAATATGAGCAATTTTCTGATTCCACGCATTTTTACTTTACGGGTTAACCACTTTTTTGCAACTCCAAATAGCGAAAGTCGATTCATGGCAATAGCAAGGAAAGTTTGTGTATCCATCTCTAAAAAAGCATTCCAGCCTATTTTTTGCTTTCTTAAATTTTCTTTTGGTTTATTTGGAATGCTCTCAACTCTCAGAAATCCCTTATTAACTATAATAATTGCCGCATTATTTAAATTCGAAGCATTTAAAAGAATTTTAGTATTAACCTTTCTAAATTTATCTTGAAATCTCTTGTTTTCATTAAGAGGCGCTAGAATACTATTGATTAGGACTGCGAAACCTCTTAATTTTTTATTTTCTTGGTTTGATTCTACCATGCTATTACTCTTGAACTCTTTGTTTTTATTTACTTTGTGGTGAAATATAAAATCCAGAATCAGATATATTATTTGGGTCAAACGTTTCTTTAATTTTTCTTAACCATAGATGATAGTTAGACATATGAGGTCCGAATAGCTCATGCATACGTGTACCTTCTACGAAGAATGGAGCACCAAGATGCTTTAATAAATCTAATTGATTGCTCTTTTCCATATATTCAGCCATTCCTTTCACACTATTCTCTTCAGTTTGATCAAACATCGTGGGGGATTCCATATGAAAATAATGACCTGATTCATAAGAGGTCATCCATGTACCCTCTCCAAAATCGTTAGCAATTGCCTTCTTCCTGATAAACTCCTGCTTTAAAGGAATATTTGATTTAGTGCTTCGAAGACATACTGCTGCCGTATCTGCCACTCCTTTAGAAGATTGAAAACCTCCAGTAGCTATAAAACCGTGTAAGCCTAAATTCGAACGGAGAGCCTCTGCATAAAATATAGGTTTAGGAGTATATATTGTTCCAATAATATTTTCTAATTTGAATTTTTTAATCAAGAAATCCATTACTTTTTGTTTATACGTAAATTCTTGCTTTGTACGAGCAGTTATTATTACAACCAACGGAGTTTTCATCTGGCCTATTGGTACTTTATCCATTAAACTTTCAATTGAATTAGAAAAAATAGCCATCACCGCAAAACCAGATAAATAACTGCACATAAATGATATTTCTTCCTCTTCTATTCTCAACATGACTTTTTCTAGTTTCTTGAAATTACCACATTCCATAACATATAATTTCATAAAATCAGGGATATCAAAATCATAGTCAGGAGAATTACCTTTAATGATAAAATCTGTACTACATGGATAGGGAAATAACTTTACTGCAACTTTAGTAAAAACACCAAGTCCTGATTTTGTACCCGCCCAACCTCTCATAATGCCACGTAAACTCGGTCCTGGGCCATCTCCGTAAAAAAAATCAGGATTGTTTTTTTGACCATAAGCCCCTAATCTCATAATCTCTCCATCTGGTAATACCCATTCAACTGCTAAAACGTTTCTAGCACTGTGTCCTGTAGAAGGAGATGTAAAACCCGGACCATTCATAGATGTAGCGCTAGCTAATGGAGAGACCATTGGGCCTGCCCCTGGCATGTGACAATTGAGCCCGTATTTCATTATTTCAACTTGTAGCTGTGATCCACTCACATATGGTTCAACTACAGCATATAGGTTTTTCTCATCAATTTTCACAATATTATTCATTCTGCGAAGATCTATAATTATTGAATTATCCACAGAGGGTTGATTCCAAGGACCAAGTCCTGTACTTTGAGCTTTGAATACAATTCTATATTTATTACATAATTTTACTACTTGCTGAACTTCTTCAGTAGTTGACGGTAAAACAACCGCTTTAGGAATTGGAGAAAAAGGAACGGGATCTTTACCTTCCATATAATTAAAAATTTCCATACACCAGTTATAAGCATATACATTTGTTATAACATCACCATCATCGATATTTCCTACACCAACTACGTCCTGAAATTCTTTAAATGCTTCTTTCTCCAAGACCAATTAAGCAACCTCCATCGAAGATTCTTTAATAGATTTATTTGGTGATCCTAATGCCATTAATAATAACTCACTTATATCATAAAACTTTAGATTAGAGTCTTTTTCAACAATTCCATCTTTTAAATTTGTGGAGCAAAACGGACATGCAGAGGTGATTATTTCTGCTCCAGTATTTTCGGCTTCTTCAATCCGAATTTTAGCAGTTTTAAGAGCAAATTCTGGAAAAGCAGATTTTACACCTCCTCCGGCACCACAACAATAAGAATATTCTCTAATCCGTTCCATTTCGATGAGATTAAGCCCTGGTATTTTATTTAACAAATCTCTTGGAGAATCATAAATTCCATATTTTCCACATCTCTTTGGTTTTTCAGGCATATTAATAGATATAAGAGGCATCATTTGTAATTCATCACCGTCCCATTCTTCATATGGTTCAGAATTACGCCCTAAATGACAAGGATCATGATAAGTTACTGTTAATGGCACTTTTTTTGTTAAATTTAATTGTCCATTCTCGAGTAATTCATTAAATAATTCTGTTGTATGAAGTATTTTGAAGTTACAATCTCGTTCTAAAGGATAATCAATTTTAAATGTATCATAACACCCAGCACAACTAAAAACTATAGTTGTTATTCCTTCTTTTTCAATAATATCAATATTTTTGTTTAATTGGTTTATAAATGAATTTTTATCTCCAGTTCTTAAGATTGGGCTTCCACAACAATATTCATTTTCACTAAGAATTCTAAATGGATAGTTCGCGGCATTCATTATACGAGCAGTAGCAATCGCTATTTCTTTTCTCC
>CAYNEU010000489.1:0-5451 GCA_964396275.1 uncultured archaeon
TTTATTGATTTTAATACGAGAAGAATTTGCCCTGCTTGTGGATTAGACATAAAAATAACGCATAATTTCTGTAAACGTTGTGGTGTCGATCTAAGCACGATAGAACCAATAGGTAATGACGAAATTTCAAAACAATTGGCAATAACTGCTATTACTGATCCCGATCCAGAAGTACGAAAAGAAGCAGTTGATACTTTAGGAGATTTCGGAGATGAAAAAGTCTTAGGAGTTCTCACTTATGTTTTATTAAACGATCCAGATGAACATGTAAGAAAGGAAGCTGCAGATGAACTTGGAGATCTACACCATCCATATAGTTTAGACATTTTTACAAAAGCACTAAAAGATGAGAGTCCATTAGTCAGGAAGGAAGCTATAGAAGGATTAAAGAAGATTAAAAAAAAGATCAAACCACAGAAGCTAGATGAGGGAAAACCAGAGAGTAGGAAAGATAAAGAAGATAAACCTAAACCAGAAGAAACCTCGGAAGAAAGTAATACTGATATGTTGTAAAAAATTAATTATTTTTTCCTTTATTTAAATCAATGCTCATAAATCAGATTAATAATTAAAAGAAATATTAATCTCAAAATTAAGAAGAGATGATTTCAATCATCCTTGCTTGGAATTTTCGGTAACTGTCTTCGACCACTTGGTTTTTTTTCTCTGGATTTCTCTAAAATTTCAACTAGTTCAGCTTTCTTTGCATTTGGAGGTAAATCAATTTCTTGGTCTTCGGCATAGGCTTTAAGATCTTTTATAGTCATAGAATTAAAATCCGTTTGTTCTTTAGTAGTTATAGTTTTCTTCATTACATCCGGTTTAACCGGCATTGGAGACAATCCTGAAGGAAGTATCTTTTTTGGAGTGCTATTTGATTTTTCTTCTTTTTCTAATACTTCAATAGCTTCAACAATTCCTTTTTTTTTATCAAAATAAACTCTTAACACATGATTATCTAATTCTATCATTTCTTTTGGGACATTTTTAACTGGTTCCCAGTCAGTTTCTTCAACATCTTTTCCAAATACCTTAGCAATTTTTGAAACTGCAGCATAGAGTGTATAGCCCAAAATGAGATTTGTTCTTTTATACCCATCGGATACATCAGTTTTGAGAATTTTATCTTTTATTTTTTGTGCTTCTTCTTCTGATAATCCTATTGCTTTAGAAATTCTTGATGGTTTTACCATTTCTGATCTTGGATATTGCGTCTTTGGTTTTGGTTTTAATGTACTCGGAGCGAAAGATGAAATTATTACTTCATTACTCGTATCTTGTAGTGCTGGTGAGAAATACTCCTCTTCTATCTGCACCTTAGTTGCTTTAGGAGCAACATCAGTAATGGTTGCTTGTTCCATTCTCTCCCGCTCAATATTTCGGACATATCGCATATCCGCTAATCGTTCAGTTACTTCCATAGATTCTAATCTGAATGTGTTTAAGAATTCTGATGGTTCTTCTCCCGCATCTACAGAAATAATCTTACAGCGATGATATCTAGAATCTTTCATTAACTCTTCTTGAAGAGTTGCAGCTACTCTTGAACTGATAAATCTTTTTCGAACAGGTGATTTTGGACCTTTCCAAATGAAGATTCTTCGTAAATCTTCTCTTATTATTACTAGAACTTGTTCTGGATCCATCTTTTCTTGAAGATGTTCTTCCGTTATGTTTAATTTTATTCTTTCTCCAGAATCGTCTAATTCATATACCATAAATGTCTCATATTCAGTCATTTTCATTCAGCTGAAATAATAATCTGTGATATTTCAATTTTGATGATAGTAATTAAAAATTTTGTATTTTATTTTGAAGTTTCTTTTCAAACTTAATTGTTTTAAAAAAAATATAAATTAAATTATTTTAAATCTTCTTTTTTAAAAAAACCAAGAGGTTCTTTTTTGATTGTATATTAAAATTGAAAAAAAAATAAAAGATTTTATCACCTGTCATGAAGGACATTATCTATTGAAAGTACAAATCCTACAAGGATTCTTCGGTCGGTCACATTATCTAGTATTCTTAACGCGTACGTATCTTTAAAGTCTAGTAATCCACCAAGGAATACATCTCTCCACCTATCTGCTTTTTCGATTTCTGCTATAACATTGCCGGTGGTAACGTCATAAACCTTGAAACTAAAGCCCATAAATTTACCTTGAGCCCTAAACCATTGATTCCCTTGAGGATCTTCAAGATAAAATACAGGTCTAAAAAGCGATAAAATCTTCTTCTTAATTCGAGCTATTAAATTTCCTTGAGGGTCTTTTAAATCTTGTGCTCCACGAGCAGATACGATTTTAGCATGTATAGTGGCTGCGATTGAGCCATCAACTTCTTGTAATTCAACTCTACGTCGAATGCTTAAGATGACTCTTTTCATTTTACCAATCATCTGATTGTGTTCATCTAAAATATCTCCAGAACCCCAATCCCAGTACTTTTCCTTAAGAATATAGTAATTCCGGTTAATATCAAACAATCCTCCTGGTCGACTGGATGAAGGTATACCAGAAGCAGCTGAGCTTACTGGCGTAGAGGGGGTGCTCACTTGCCTAACGCTAGCCGGTATTGGTGACCCGCACTTTTCACAGAAGTTCTGGGTTAAATCAGAAATTGACGCCCCACAATTGTTACAATATGGCACTTTTTATCACTTTTACTTTTAAATTTATTTTAATCTATGAATAATAATATTGTTTAATAAAGTTACGGGTAAATTAGATATTCAATGTATATTCATGAAAATGTTTTAATTAGATAAGGGTTAATTATTATTAATAAGAAATAATTAGAGAAGCAATATGTCAAGCCAAAGCATTCCAAAGTTATTAAAATTGAAGGATTATATTACACTTGTAGGTACTTCTTTAGGAATAATTGCTTTAGTGTGTGCTTGTATTGGTCACCCTGATTTACTTTCTTTAGGTTTTTTTTTGGTAACTATTTCGCTTGGTACTGATATGATTGATGGGTATATCGCTCGTAAAACAAATACAGTAAATGAAATGGGTAAAGAGTTAGATTCCTTGAGTGATTCTCTAACGTTTGGTATCGCCCCTGCGGTTTTAGCCTACCAATCTTTTAAAACAAATACTCTTTTTGATATCATTATTATAGCGGGAGCAATATGTTTTGCTATTGGGGCAATGCTAAGATTGGCACGTTTTAACATCACAGAAAGTCCTGGATATACGGGTGTCCCTACACCCATAAGTGCCTTGTTGATAATTACCTTCTTTTATGCAAATTACTTTTATTCTATCGCTATAGGCGATTTTTGGGGAATCTCTTCATATATAATACCTATAATCATGATCCTAATTGGCTGGTTTAATATTACTACATATATTCATTTTGGTGAGAAAGATAAAGCAACCTATCTTCTTTTTATCATAGTTGCTCCACTGTGTCCCATTTTTGGGATAATTGGAGTCGGTTCACCCAATTTCCTAATTTCGATGATAGTTTCAATATTCTTTTTATGTTCTTTCCTTATTCTAATAAGCTCAATCATAAGAGGATTTTTTCTTTACTTTAAGGCAAAAAAAGGTTAAGAATACGTTTCATTATATCTATTTTATATTAGAATATCTATTGAGAGTATTTATTTAGAATAACTTCTTTTTCCAGCTTTCAATATTTTCGATGATTTCTTTTTTGTCATTTTCATCTAGTAATGAAAGCTTTTCCTTGTATTTATTTATCGTACTTCTGATACTATGTAAGGTTACTGAAAACCCTTTTTTTTCTAAAATTAAATCAGCAATATTTTGCAATTCTTTACCAAATGCATCCCCTTTAAGACTACTAAGTTTATCAATTAAACGATTGAAAGCACTATTTATTAGCATTCCTGCTTCATCGTCTGATTTAGGTTGTGCTGCTGTTAAAAATTCTATTTTTTCTTGGAGTTTTTGTTTTAAATCAGCAATCTTAGGTGAGGAAGAAGATGGAACCGGGGTTTGTGGAGGAGAAATTTTTGTAGACCTTTTATCCTCTTTAGGGATTTCTTGAATTTGACTAGGAATTGGAATTGCTGGCTTGCTTTCAATTTTAGTTGATTTTATATCACCTTTATTAGATTGAAATTTTGCGGGAATTATGGGTTTTACAGCAGTAAATGATTTAATAGGTGTTGTTGCCTTAGATGCTTGGGCTTTTGTTATTTGAGTAGCATGAAAAGAATCAGAATATGCCTCTTCCCAAATGTTATTTATCAACGGATCTAATAACTTGGTTAATGGTTTAAATGAAGTTCCGAATCCAATAAAATCATCTAAAGAATTATTTGAATCTCGGATTACACCCATTATGAATATCTCATTATCACCTTTTAAAATAATAATATTATCATTTTGATAAGTTCGATATACTATATTTTTAATATCATTAAAGCTCTTAACAGTACTATTGGTATGAGCTTCAGAAGAAGCGATTTTTATTTTTAGGTTACCAGCAATTTTATCAAATTGTTCAATTGCTAAATGGTTTTCAATACGAGGGATAATTAACGTAAGGTTTTCTTGAGAATTTGTGATAAGATTATGAATTGATTCATTTATTTTAGTGACACTATTGACTATCCAAACATTATTGAATAGTTGCTTATCAATCCTATTCATTTCTTCAAGATAATGCTTCATCAAGATTTCTACAGGTTTATTTAGGTTTGAAACTTGATTAATTGAATTCTGAACAATGGAATTTAAACTTTCGTTGATTTTAACTTCCAGATTCTCAACAGCAGGTAAAAGTTCCTCTTGGTTTTCTTTAAGTAAATCATATATTTTATTCATTTTAGATTCAAAATTACTTAACATATTTAGTAAAAGAATTTTAAAGTCATTTCGGTACTGAAATATAGACTCTGTAGTATTTTGCATTTGTTCAGCTAAACCACCAAATTGTTTTTCAATTAATTCATGCAAATTATTAGTAAATTCTCCTATTATTTTATCTAATTTCTCTTTGAATGACTTTTCCACAACAGCAAGAATCTCTTCTTTATGTTTTTTAAATTCCATGGAAGTAATGTTCTTAATTATGTCAGTTCTAAGAGTATTAATTGTTTTAATTAAATCAGCAAATTGAGTTTGCGTAATACCTTTAATCTTTTGATGAAGATCAGAGATAATTTTATTGATCTTTTTTAATTCTTCCATTCCTTCAACAATATCTTCTATCTCTTGTTTTTGAATAATGGAATCCTCGTCAATATCTTTTTTAACCGCTTGAAAAGCGTTTACTATTGAATCTAGCTCAATTGCCTTATTTTCTTTAAAAATAGTAGATAAGGAATTAACCATCAAGTCATAAAATGATTTTTTAATTGTAGGTAAATTTGCTTCAATATTATCATAATAATTTAGAATTGGAGAAAATGGCGGTAATGGTGAATAGTGTATTATTTGTTCTTTTTTTTTGGACTTTTGTTGAATGAGCAAA
>CAYNEU010000490.1:0-3044 GCA_964396275.1 uncultured archaeon
AAATTTTGTTATTTTTTAAGAGTATGTTATATTGATATGCAGCTTTTAGATATTTAAAGTTATTTGTTCACACTTGATTTTATGGAAATAAAAAGAAAAAAAGTTATACGACAAAATTCGAAATTATGAAGTTGATCAATCTCGTAGAAGTTAGGAATTTTTTATTATTTAATTAAAAATTAAAAATTGAGATTTTAAAACTACAAATATCAGTGTTTTTCTGCAATTTCAATTATTTTGCTTTAATTTTTGAAGAAATAACGAATTTGATCAAATTTTGAACTTACGCATATTAAATATATCAAAAGAGTTAACATTTAAAAAAAATTATGGAATTTATCGAAAATAATCTCAATATATTGAAATATTAAAGAGGCTTCTGCAAATATACCCGAGCTCGGAAATGGTTGTTTTATTATTTTACTCAAACCTTCTTAAACATTAATTCACAAACGGCTTATTTTTCCATTTTTTATTATGTATCTTTCCGCTATTAATTTCGGATTCTTGCTAATTATTTTCATAATCTGGTTATTAAGATTTTTTGTATTCTCAAGAATTTTAAGTGGTGGTGTTTCCCCTATTGCCATTTGGGCTAATTCCGTAATATAGTATGAATTAATATTTCTTTCTGTAGCAGATTTAGATAAAGTTGCAAGGCAACCTGTGCAGATATGAGCAATTATCTCCGCGCTTACATGTTCAGCTTCAGCTATTCTCTCTTTTGCGATTTTTGTTGCTAAAGTGCTATTTGATATTATAAGAGGCGCTCCACAACATAGAGATTTTTCTCTATTGTGTTTCATTTCTACAACTTCTGCTCCAATAATTTCAAGAAATTCCCTTGGACCATCGTATATTTTCTTGTCTAAATTTCTCCAAGGACAGGGATCTTGAAATGTAATTCTTTGATTGATTTTTTTTTTGATTTTCAATTCGCCTTGATGGTATTTTTCAACAAAGTAATCAATGATAGTTTGGCCCTCTACGTTAAATCCTTCAATAATTGAAGGATAAACACCTTTAATCATAGCATCACATCCAGGACAGAAGGTGATAAGTTTTTCTACGCCAAGCGTTTTAAATTTTTCATATAACTCTAATCCTTTTATCCTTGCTTCATTTTCACCAAAATAAGAATGAACATAACCACCACAACAATAGTCCATTCCTCCTAACAAGGGAACATCTTCAAATAATCTGGTCCGGGTCAAATCTGGAAAACAATAGGGGATACCACAACCCACATAAAACATATTTTTGTTTTTTGGTGGGTTTTCGTATTTATTTAACTTTCGTTGTTTTTCCTCTGTATTAATTTCTAGACTTATTGACATTAGATTATGAGGAATCTCCTTAGTTATAAGCGGAATACATCTAACCCCATTCTCTCGATAATTTCTTAATCGTATTTCTCTTATAAGAGCATATGGATTTGACCCTGTCGGACAAATTACATTGCAGTAAGAACAACTTGCACAATTTTTGATAATCTTTCGTGATTTTCTCGTCTCAATCATTTTAGAAATTTCTTCTTTAGCACTTTCTATGGGTAAATGCAAAAATGGACACTGTTCAAGGCAAGTACCACACCGCTGACAAGTTTCTTCATTAAACATATTGATTAATCTCTAAAATTTTGCAGCTTAATTTTTCAAAAAATAATAAAGTAATAAAAAAGAGTCAGCGGAACAATTTAATTTTAATGAATAAGTTATTTGATATAATACAATAAACCCATTATTTTCAATTCAGTTTTTACCAATTTGGGCATTGGTATCTCGTCTAAAGTTTCAATTCACCAGCATTTTTAAAATCTACTAACCCACTAAGCATCTCTTGAATTTTTTGCCAAGTTCTATAGCACGCATTATATCCCATTCACCAATTTTTTAAAAGTATAGATTCTAAAAATTTAAATCCATTATTATTTATGGATAGCATAGTGAAAGACATAAAATTAAACTGGTGATTTGAATAGTAAAAGTAAACAATACCCAAAAAAATGATGAAATATTATATGAAGAATGGGTTCCAGCTGGAAAATTTGTAAAAATTGTAATCCTATTTGTATTTATATTAATTGCTTCTCTCGGGATTATATTTATTGCTTTTTTGCCCATAGAATTGGCATTTATAGGGTTCATTCTCGGTGTTGTAAGTTTGTTTATCTTTCTTATGTATTGGAATTACAGAAGATTAAAAATTGTATTAACTAAAAACCAACTTGAAGTAATCTATGGCATTTTTAACCATAAAAGAATTCCCTTAACCAAGATTACCAGTTGCGATATAACCAAAGCAAATTTTAAAACTTACGGTGGAGTAGGAATTCGATTCGGATTAGATGGCTCATGGGTCTATAACACAGATTTCGGAGAAGCGGTAAAATTAACCTTTCACTCTGGTAGGCCATTCATTTTCTCTACGAGGGATCCTCAAAAAATATGTAATCTTATAGATGAATTATCAAATTAAAAAATATCCTTTATATTAAAAATCATTTCAAATGCAAGCATATTGAAAGGCACGCCAAAATCGAAGCCTAAATGACAAGTAGAATTAAAATTTCTGAGTATAGATTCTTAGTTGATTTTTTATAAACAAAAATGTTATAAACTTCTAAATAATTTAGATCTCGAATCATAAAGAAGGTATTTAAAAATGTTTAAGAAATTTATGGATAATGTAACTAACGCTTTAGGAATTACAAGTAATAAGATCAGTGAGTTAATTAAAGGAAGTAATCAATATATTAATACAACAGAAAACGTCTCAAAGGAAATTAAAAAAACTATTGATGCATTAAAAGGGTATGCTGAAACGGAGACTCCTTCCTTAGGGCAAGCAGTAGGTTCATTAGCCTCGACATTTGAAATTATCGAAAAAGAAAATACGGAAAAAGTTAAAAGACTCAGAGAAGAATATATTGCACCTCTAAATGATCTTTTAACTAGCCTAAAAAAACTCCAAACTGAACAAAATGAAGCTCAAAAGGCTACGAAAGAATTAGAAA
Source organism: uncultured archaeon (assembly GCA_964396275.1). Classification (GTDB taxonomy): domain Archaea; phylum Asgardarchaeota; class Lokiarchaeia; order Sigyniarchaeales; family SOKP01; genus Loki-b32. Next base: position 3,017 of record CAYNEU010000490.1, read on the forward strand.
AAGCTGAAAAGCATCTAAGTAAAGTCCA